>NZ_JAKRDU010000009.1:0-95659 GCF_022347325.1 Corynebacterium nasorum | reverse complement strand
TTGTGGGAGAGTAAGTCACCGCCGACACCAAACAACAACAACACAACAAAATACAACAAAGAAGAGGACGGTATACCACCGCCCTCTTCCTTGCGTTTTACCAGCCCTCCCGGCTGGTGGAGGGCCTCATCTGCAAAGCCAAGAGTACGGCACTAGGGCGTCCGCGGAGCGTTCAGTAACGCAATGAGCGATTAAGCCTCCTAGTGTCCATTTGCACGCTCGTACAACTGCGCGGCCGGTCGGCGGTGAAGAGTTGTGGAGCGTTGCGGGGCGGAGTGGCTTTCCACTGTGGGTGGTCCTGGCAATTTATTTGCGTTCAGTAGGATCGAGCGCCGTCTCATTGAACCGGTCTGGGCGAGCGTTTGGCCTAGCGCTGTATGGCTCACGCTGCGGCAGCGCAAGAGGATCTAAATTCCGGCTTTTTCGCTTGGGGTTGTAGAATAGGGCCGGTATTTCTGTGCTAGTTCCAACCAAGAAAGGGTAGGGCTTAATGTCGGAGCGCAACCACAACGGGCGAGCTGGACGTGACCGCAAACCACGCAATAACAAGAGCCGTGATTTCAAGGGCGATTCCCGGAAAAAGAAGTCTTTTTCGCCGCAGCGCTCCGGTTACCGTGAGGAACGCATCAATCGTCGCATGAGTGACCCAGACATCCCGGCCGGGGTGGATGTTAACGATTTGGATCCCTTGGTTTTGCAGGACCTAAAATCGCTCTCGAAGGAGAATTCCGAGGCCGTCGCCAAGCATATGATCATGGCTGCGACCTGGATGGAAGACGATCCCAAGCTTGCCTTGCGCCACGCACGTGCTGCTAAGGACCGTGCCGGCCGCGTGGCTATCGCCCGAGAGGTCAATGGTATTGCCGCATATCGTGCTGGCGAATGGAAGGAAGCGCTGGCTGAATTGCGTGCTTCCCGGCGTATTTCCGGCGGGCCTGGGCTGCTGGCCGTAATGGCTGACTGTGAGCGCGGCTTGGGACGCCCAGAAAAAGCGCTCGAGCTTGGACGCGCGGATGACGCGGCTGAGCTCGATGAGGAATCTAAAATCGAGCTAGCGATTGTTTTAGCCGGAGCCCGTCTAGATATGGGCCAAGCCGAGTCAGCCGTTGTAACTATCCAGCGCGCTCATCCTGATCGAGATGCACGCGGGATAAGCGCATGCCGTCTCGCATATGCTTATGGCAATGCTCTGCTGGAAGCGGGTCGCAAGGACGAAGCTAAGGAATGGTTTGAGCACGCCGTCTCAATTGATGAGGGCGACTGGACCGATGCAGCGGAGCGCTTAGAGGAGTGTAAGTAGTGACGGTGCTAAGCAAACACGATGCTCTTCTGCTCGATCTAGACGGCACCGTGTGGGAAGGCGGCCGCCCACTTTCTAACGTGGTGGACGTCATCAATACCTGTGGTGTGCCGGCGGTGTACGTGACGAACAATGCTTCACGCAGCCCAGAAGCAGTGTCGAAGATGCTGGCAGACATCGGGCTCGAGGCGACCACGCAGCAGATTATTACCTCCGCCCAAGCAGTCCTTCAATTAGTGGCGGATGAGGTGCCAGCCGCCTCGAAACTCCTCATTATTGGTGCTGATTCCTTTCGTGATTTGGCCCGCGAGATGGGCTTTGAGGTGGTCTCCAGCGCTGATGACAAGCCTGCCGCTGTTGTGCAGGGTTTTGACCGTTCTGTTGGCTGGGAGCAATTGACTGAAGGGGCTCTGGCCATCCGCCAGGGAGCGAAGTTTTTCGCATCGAACCTAGATACTTCTCTGCCTATCGAGAGGGGATTTGCCGTGGGCAATGGTTCCCTCGTGGCCGCCATCCAGTCCGCCACCGGGGTAGAGCCGGTGTCTGCAGGAAAGCCCTCGCCAGCCATGTTTACTTTTGCGGCGAAGCAAATTGGTGCGAAAAAACCGCTTGCTGTAGGCGACCGTTTGGATACCGATATAGCCGGTGGTAATTCCGCTGCCATGAATACCTTCCATGTGCTTACCGGTGTTTCTGGGGAACTAGAACTTATTGAGGCACCTGTGGAGGCGCGCCCCAACTTTATTGGTGCAGGTATGCATGAACTGGCTTTGCCGGTCTCTGTTGCCCGACCTGGAGCACAGGGTGGATTTACTGCTCGGTGTGATGGACATGATCTTCTGCTGGAAGGCGGCGACGAGAAGTCCACGTCAGTGCAGGCATTAAGAACTGTGTTGGAGGTGGCGTGGGCCATGCCGTCTCCTCCGCGCTATATTCAACCGCGAAGCGAGCGCGCGGAAAAGGTTGTTGCGCAATGGCGGTAAAGCCGCATGATTTTCGCGCCGTGAAGGAGCCGGCGGAGATCGATGCTGACGTAGCAAAGATTTTAGGAGAAAACGCAGCGGATTTGGCCGCTGAGGTGGAACAGCTGGACCGCGCCCACAATGTGTTGCGCGATGCTTTGCAGGAGAATTAATGCCCCCACAACGTCGTAGGTTAGACGCGGAGCTGGTGCGCCGGAAGATTGCGCGCTCTCGTGAGCAGGCCCGGGAAATGATCAAGTCCGGCCGTGTCACGGTCGGTGGTTTCAAGGCACAAAAGCCGGCGTCGATAGTAGAACCAGAGGTCTCCATCAAGGTGGAGGAGTCCGAGGAAGATAAGTGGGCCTCCCGCGGTGCGCACAAGCTTTTGGGAGCCTTAGCGGCGTTTGACGTCGATATGAATGGTCGCATTCTTGATGCCGGTGCGTCTACCGGTGGCTTTACTGATGTGTGCTTAGAATACGGCGCGCAGGAAGTTCTTTCTGTGGATGTCGGCTACGGACAGCTGCTCTGGCGCCTCCAAAACGACGATCGAGTAAAAGTTCTCGACCGTACCAATATCCGGAATCTGACGCTCGAGCTTACCGACGGCCCTTGTGACGGCATGGTTGGAGATCTGTCCTTTATCTCCCTCCGGCTCGTATTGCCAGCCATTGTGGAATGCCTAAAGGATGGTGCCTGGTTATTGCCCATGGTGAAGCCGCAGTTCGAGGTGGGCAAGGACCGCCTTGGCAGCGGTGGTGTCGTTCGATCACCGGAATTGCGCAAGGAAGTAACCAAGGAGGTCGCTCAGTTTGCCCTGTCGCTCGGGTTGAGCATGCACGGTGCTGTAGCGTCCCCGCTGCCTGGGCCAAGTGGCAACGTGGAGTATTTCCTGTGGCTGAAAAAGGACGGCGCGCCCACGGATCTGGCTAGAGTAGAAGAAATGATTGACCGTGCAGTCGAGGAAGGCCCGCAATGACCCGTGAGATCCTGTTGGTGCCTCATGCCAACCGCGAGCAGAACCTGCAGGCAACGTCGCGAGCAGCGGAGCTGCTACAAGATGCCGGGATTACTGTTCGAGTGTGCGCGGACGAGAAGGTCTTGCCTGGGCTAAAGCACGTCCCCCACACCGAAGACGCGGCTTCGGGGTGCGAATTAGTCCTGGTACTCGGTGGAGACGGAACCTTCCTCCGTGCAGCGGATATGGCACGTTCTGTGGATATTCCGGTGCTAGGAATCAACCTCGGGCATGTGGGATTTCTGGCTGAGTGGGAAGTCGAATCCCTAGATCAGGCCTTAGTGCGGGTCATAGACAAAAGGTACCGCATTGAGGATCGACTCACCATCGATGTCACTATCTTTGACGAGGAAGGAACCCTTCTCAATCGCAGCTGGGCTCTGAATGAGGCTTCGGTAGAAAACCAAAATCGCTCTGGAGTATTGGACGCAATTTTGGAAGTTGACCGCAGGCCGGTGTCTTCCTTCGGTTGTGATGGGGTGCTCATCTCCACGCCTACTGGGTCGACCGCCTATGCGTTTTCGGCTGGCGGGCCGGTGCTGTGGCCCTCGCTCGACGCGATTTTGGTAGTACCGAATAATGCGCACGCTTTGTTTACTAAGCCCCTAGTCGTCTCGCCCAATTCTTTAGTAGCCGTTGAATCAACCATGCGTACAACTCCGGCGACCGTGATTTTGGATGGTTTCCGTGAGCTCGCCATGCCTCCAGGAGCTCGCGTGGAGGTAGTGCGAGGCGCGCGTCCGGTGCGATGGGTACGCTTGGATGACCAACCTTTTACTGACCGTTTAGTCTCGAAGCTGCGCCTGCCCGTAGAAGGGTGGCGCGGGCCGAAGGAGAAGTAGTGCTCGTCGATATTTCCATTAATGACCTGGGCGTTATTAGCCAGAGCTCCGCGGAGCTCTCTACTGGTCTAACCGTGCTTACTGGTGAAACTGGTGCGGGCAAGACCATGGTGGTTACTGGATTGCGGCTTTTAGCAGGTGGACGCGCGGATGCCTCCCGGGTGCGGGATGGGGCGAAGAAAGCGGCAGTAGAGGGGCATTTTTCCTCGGGGAAAGATTCTATCCGCGAGTTGGTCGAATCAGTAGGTGGGGAGCCCGATGAAAATGGAGAATACATCGTCTCCCGGACGGTTTCTGCTGCAGGTAGATCGAGGGCCTATTTGGGTGGTCGGGCGGTGCCTGCGGCAACCTTAGGCGAATTTGCCCGCGAACTTATTACGGTCCATGGGCAAAATGATCAGCTGCGTTTGCTTGCTCCCGAGGAACAATTGGGTGCAGTAGACCGTGCGGATCCTACGTTGGCCGAGGTACGCCGTCGCTATACCGAGGCTTTTAAAGAATGGCGCCGTTTGGCAAAGGACTATAAGCGGCGTACAGAGCAGCGCCGCGAACTCGCGCAAGAGGTTGATCGCCTGCAGTTCGCGGTGGATGAGATCGACGGCGTTGCGCCGGAGCCGGGTGAGGATGAGGAGCTGGTGCAGCTGGTTCGCAAGCTGCAAGACGTCGACGGTCTTCGCGAATCCGCGGAAGTTGCACTGGCTTCTATCGACGGCACCGAGGAACTGGAAGAGGCTGCCTCGGCGTTGCTGGGCCGGGCGGTTTCGGCATTGGCGGGGACTACCGACAAGGAATTGGCCGCCTTGGGCGAACGGCTCAGTGAGATTTCTTCACAACTGGGCGATATTTCCGGCGAGCTGGGAGGGTATCTGGCCGGGTTGCCGGCGGATCCGCAGCTTTTAGAAAAGTCCTTGCAGCGCCAGCAGGAGCTTCGTACACTGACCCGCAAATATGCCGGGGATATTGACGGAGTTATAGCTTGGCGGGATGAAGCTGCAGCAAAGCTCGAATCCATGGATACCTCAACTGAAGCCCTAGAGGAATTGAAAAAACAGGTCAAGGACGCTGAATCGGTGATGGTTGAGCGGGCTGGGGAGCTGACAAAGGGGCGCCGGCAAGCGGCGAAGGCTTTGGGGGAGCAGGTCACGCAAGAGCTGCACGGCCTAGCCATGCCGAATTCAACGTTGACGGTTGAGTTGACGCAGGCGAAATATTCTAAAACTGGCGCGGACGCGGCCGAGCTGCAGCTGAACGGAAAGCCGATCGCGTCTGCAGCTTCAGGCGGCGAACTTTCCCGTGTCATGTTGGCCTTGGAGGTGGTGCTAGCGGATGAGGACGGCGCCACCTTGGTCTTCGATGAGGTAGATGCCGGTGTGGGCGGACGCGCGGCGGTGGAAATTGGCCGCCGCCTGGCACGTTTGGCCGTGCACAACCAAGTCATCGTGGTAACACACTTGCCGCAGGTAGCAGCGTATGCCGATGCACACCTGCATGTTTCGAAGGAAAAATTCACTTCTGGTGTGGCCGAGCTTTCGCAGGACGAGCGCGTGGAGGAGTTGGCGCGCATGCTGGCAGGCTTGGATGATACGGAGACTGGTCGCGCGCACGCGCAGGAGCTTTTTGAGCGGGCACAGCAAGAAGCTTCCGCGCGCCTAACCCACTAGAAACAATAATCACGTCACAATAGGGGTCATGGCTCTGTTTTCCCGTAACCCCGAGCAGCCTGGTGCACTGCGCGATTGCACTCCGGGCGCTAAGGGGATGAAAAAATTTAGTGAAGGCGATGTCGCCGTAATTGATGCGGCTAATATCTCTCGCCACGAGGCCCAGACCCTCGTTGACCTTAAACCCTCCGCCGTGATTAACGTGGCGGAGTTTTCTCCCGGTACGGTCCCCAATTATGGCCCGCACATTTTGCTTGACGCCGACATTGCCCTCGTTGAGGGCGTTGGCCAGTCCTTCGTGTCCGAGTTCAAGGATGGAAAGAAGGCGCGAATCGGGGAGGATGGCACCGTCTTTAGCGGTGATAAAGCTCTTGGCACGGGCCGCGTGGTTACTCGCGAGCGAGCAGAAAAGAACTTTACCGCGGCACAGGGTGCGCTGATTGACCACATGGAATCCTTCTTTGGCAACTCCATTGATTTTATTAACTCTGAGGGGCCGCTGCTTATCGACGGCCTCGGGGTTCCCGCTTCTGGCTCTGAGATCGCAGGCCGCAAGGTCGTGCTGTTTTCGCCAACAGACAGACACCGCGAACAGCTCAAGCAGCTGCGGAACTTTATCCGCGAATATGAGCCGCTGCTGATTGCGGTGGGAGAGGCTGCAGATTCGTTGCTAGCACAGGGGTATAAGCCAGATTTCATCATTGGTGATCCCAATGGCGTCAGCGATGAGGCCCTGCGTTGTGGCGCCCGTGTGGTTGTTCCTGCGGATCCAGAGGGCGAGGTAGAAGGCCTTGACCGCATCCACGACCTCGGCATCGGTGCCATGACTTTTCCCGCAGCGACGCATTCAGGTACCGATTTGGGTCTGCTTTTTGCTGATTATCACGGCGCAGACCTCATCGTGCAGGCAGGCGGTGGGGTAGACCTTGATGATATTTTTGCGGATCGCACCAACCCGTCGGCGGTGCTTTCCCGGCTTAAGGCCGGCACCAAGGTGGTTGACGCGGATGCGGTGATTAACCTCTACAGTGCACCTTCGTCCAACCTTGGCTGGCTGTGGGCACTGCTGGGAATCTTGGTTGCCATTGCGGCGGTTATCCTCATTGTCGGTTTCGGCGGAAGTCAGGACTTTGCTAGTAACCTCAGCGAAACCTGGTCCAGGCTCTTTGGGGGCGCATAGAGCATGGCAAAGACTGAGCTAGTAGCAGGCTTGGGCTTCGGCGCCGCAGTAGGCGTGGCGCTGGGTGCCCTGATCATTGCTCCCAATCTGACCACCGGCATGGCCGATGATGATCCGATCCGTGAGGAGCACCGCAAGGTCGTCCAGGACAATAAGATTTTGCAGACCCAAAATGAGGCGAGCGATAAAATCGTGGCTGATTCCGGGGCGGAACTAGTAAACGGGGCATTGTCTCAGCGCCCCGTGCTCATCGTCACCACCGACGATGCTAATGGCGGAGACGTGGACGCAATCCGAAAGCTCTTGGAAACTTCCGGTGCCACGGAGGCCGGCGAGATTAAGCTGACCAAGGACTTTTTGCGCCCCGAAACTAAAGACAAGCTTTTGCCCATCCTGAAAGACACTGCGCCTAAGAAGGCAGATACCAAGGATCTGGATTCTGCGGGAGCGCTCAGCGGTGAGGTGCTCGGCACTGCATTGTCTATGGATCTTGAGAGCACGAAGCCCATGGCATCAGTACAAGAGCGTGCGGATGTGCTCCATAAGCTGCGCGACGAAGGCTTCATTGACTACGAGGATGGGACCATCGTTCCTGCCCAGGCCATTATCGTCGTCTCTGGCAATGGCCTGCGCGGCTACCCTTCCGATGCTTTGGCGGAATTTGTTACCGGGTTGGATGATGTCAATGGTTCTGTAGTGTTTAGCGGGCGTACCAAACAAACTCAGGACGATAAGGCACTTGCCCAGGTGCGCGACCAAGATGCGAAGCTGTCCACGGTCGATGGCACCGAGCGTGCAGTCGAGCGCATTGCCGTTATTTTGGCCACCGAGGAGCAGCTCGATGGTGGTCAAGGCGATTATGGTGCCACAGAGACCGCGGATTCTGCCCTACCGGGAAAGAAATAGCTCATGGCGCATGATTTCAAGGTGCTTGACTCGCAATTGCTTGTCGACGCCCCCATTCTCGCTCTCCGCCGCGACGAGGTTGTCATGCCCGGCGATGTTCCTGCCTCCCGCGAGGTAGTAGAGCACCTAGGCGCGGTGGCAGTGGTGGCACTGGACTCGGACGAACGCATTGCCATGGTGTATCAGTATCGCCACAGCGTGGGCAAGCGCCTGTGGGAATTACCGGCAGGTTTGCTCGACGTACGCGGCGAAGATGAGCTAACCGGCGCGAAGCGGGAGTTACAGGAGGAAGCTGGTCTGAGCGCGCAGACGTGGTCAGTGCTGACGGATTTGGTAACTTCACCGGGGTTCTGCGAAGAAGCGGTCCGCGTTTTCTTAGCCTCCGACCTTTCTGAGGTGCCGCGTATGGAGGCTACCGGGGATGAAGAAGCTGATATGGAGGTTGCTTGGGTCCGGCTCGAGGACGCCGTCGAGAAGGTAATGCGAGGCGAAATCGTCAATTCCATCGCCTGCAGCGGCATTTTGGCGGCTTATGCAGTGCTGCGCGGTGGCAAGGGGACCCGCAGCGTGGATGAGCCTTTCACGTTGCGGCCGACGTCGATGAGTGCCCGGCGCACGGGCGCGGACCTGAAGCAGCTGTGAGTGCAGTCGAAGATATAGCGCAGACGTGGCTTAACCATCTGGCGGTTGAGCGTGGCGTTTCTGCCAATACGTTGAGTAATTACCGCCGTGATGTCCGGCGCTATGTCACTTGGTTGGAGGACAACGGGGTAGAGGACCTGCGCGCGGTAACGCGGCCTATGGTGGAGGCCTATCTCAAGGATCTGCGGTCAAAAATGGCTGCGTCCTCGGCTAATCGTGCTCTCATCGTAGCCCGCGGGTTGCATAAATTTTCCGTGGCAGAAGGCGTTGTAGACGTCGATGTTGCGGTTGAGGTTACCCCTCCATCAACTGGACAGCATTTGCCTGAGACGTTATCGGTGGACGAGGTCAGCGGCCTTATTGAGGCAATTCCCACCGAAACCCCGGTGGATGTGCGCGACCGTGCTCTGCTGGAAATGCTCTACGGTACTGGCGCGCGAATCTCAGAAGTAATCTCCCTAAACGTTGATGACGTTTCCTCCGCGCAAGAGGTAATCCACCTGCACGGAAAGGGCGACAAAGAGCGGATTGTGCCCTTGGGTTCGCATGCCCGCCAGGCCATTGACGCCTATTTGGTGCGGGCTCGTCCGGTGCTGAGCAAAGGCACAACGCCGGCGTTGTTTCTCAATACCCGCGGCGGGGCTTTATCGCGCCAAAGCGCGTGGGCAGTGTTAAAGACAGCTGCACAGCGTGTAGATCTGGGAAAGTCCATTTCTCCCCACACCTTGCGGCATTCTTTTGCGACGCACCTGCTTGAAGGCGGCGCAGATGTGCGCACCGTGCAAGAATTGCTGGGACATTCATCCGTGACGACAACGCAAATATATACCCACGTCACTGCCGACTCCTTGCGTGAGGTGTGGCGCACTGCTCACCCCCGTGCCTAAGAAAGGACATATATGTTTTCTACTCGTGTAGCCGGCGCGGTACTTTCTACCGCGTTGCTTTTCCCCGCGGTGGCGCAGGCACAGCTGCCACCGGAGGTAGAAGCCGCTATTGCCGCGCCTATCCCGGTTCCGGCCGGCGAAACCACGACCGTGAGCCTGCCAGTGCCGGCCGAGGCGAGCTACTCGGGTGATGGGTGGAACGTTTCTGCCTCTGGTACCTCTGCTACCATCACCGCCCCACCAGAGGGCGGCCAAATCTCTGTTCCCGTCTCCGCCCAGGGTATGAATGCAACTCTCACGCTGGTAGCCGATGGTTCGGTGGAGCAGGAAGACATTCAGGAAGAAATCGACGGTGCAGAGGGTGCTCCAGCGCCGAGCCCGGCACCGAATAGGCCGGATGACGGCGGCAATCCGCCGGCAGACAAGGGGGCCGAAGGTGGGGCGGAAAAGCCCGCGCCGGCGAAAGAGAACGAAAATCTCCCGGTAGTCCCAGGCGAAAAACCGGAACGTAAGCCGGCAGGGGAAGCCAACCTTGAAGGTGCGGAATACGTCAACCTTGAATCTCATATCGAAGGCAATACGATTACCGCGAAGATGGGGCTCAAGCAGGCCTACGACCTCTACCAGCAGTTTAAGGACACGGAGGAAAACGACGTTAAGCTGCGCTACCTTGATGGTGAAGGCAATATTATCCAAGGCGTAAAGCGCGACGTGGATGCTTCATCACGTACCCTCACTCTGACGTATCCAGAGGTTGAAGCGCCTGATAATCCCTTCATTATGCAATTGCTGCGCAACGATGGCTCTGGTGCCGCCCTCATCGTCACTTTGCAGGACCCTAATTATCAATCTGCGTCAGAGAACCTCGATAAGCGGCAACAGGAAGAACCCAAAGATGATAATGAGAGCTCGCATATGGGCTGGATTATCGGAGGGGCAGCTGCGGCGATACTTATCGTTCTGATCGCTCTAGTGGCCGCACTCAAACGACGTTCTAGTCAACGCTAAAAGCTTGATATAAACTAAGTCTCGGTACTTTCTTGCTGTAGCGGGTACGCTTTAATGACAACGTTGTAATCAACCCTAAGCCAAGTGTCATGGTCCGGAACTTGGCGTCAAGGAAGCAGGTGTGACTGTGAGCGAAGAGGGTCTCTTTTCTGCCTCTGATGTAGAGGTGGGGCTGACCGGTCGTCCTATCCGCGAGTTGCCAGAACCCGCACCCTTGGAAAAGCATGGGCCGGCCACCATTATTTCGATGTGTAACCAAAAGGGCGGCGTGGGTAAGACCACCTCCACCATTAATATGGGAGCCTGCTTGGCTGAGTATGGCCGTAAAGTCCTCTTGGTTGACCTTGACCCGCAGGGTGCGCTTTCGGCAGGTTTGGGGCTCACACATGACGATATCGAGGACACTATCTATGACGTCATGCTCGATAGCCATACCTCTATTCACTCCGCTATCCAGCACACTGGTGTAGCAGGCTTGGATTTGGTACCGGCGAATATTGACCTTTCTGCTGCGGAAATTCAGATGGTCAATGAAGTAGGCCGCGAACACACGCTAGCTCGGGCCCTGCGCCCAGTGCGGCGCGATTATGACTTCATCATCATCGACTGCCAGCCCTCGTTGGGGCTGCTTACCGTCAACGCGCTTGCCTGCTCCCAGGGCGTGATCATCCCAATGGAGTGCGAGTTCTTCTCCCTGCGTGGTTTAGCGCTATTGACTGACACGGTGGAAAAGGTCTCTGACCGTATCAACTTTGATCTTGAGGTCATGGGTATCTTGGTGACCATGTTTGATCGCCGCACGAAGCATGCTCGGGAAGTTATGTCCCGAGTGGTGGACTATTTTGGCGATAAAGTCTTTGACACCGTAATTACTCGGACCGTTCGTTTCCCGGAAACGTCAGTGGCCGGAGAGCCGATTACTACGTGGGCGCCAAACTCTCCTGCTACGCAGCAGTATCGCAACCTGGCCAAAGAGGTCATTGAGCGCTCGACCGTTTAAGGTATCGTGACCCAGCCGGAGATTACGGGCTTTCGCATTGCACTGCGAAATTTTGAGGGCCCATTTGACCTGCTTTTGCAGCTTATCCAGTCCAAAAAGATGGACGTGACTGATGTTGCGCTTTCAGAGGTAACGGACGAGTTTGTCGCCTATACGCGGCAGCTGGGCGAGTCTGCGGATTTGGATGAGACCACTGATTTCTTGCTGGTGGCAGCGACGCTTTTGGACTTAAAGGCGGCGCGGCTCCTGCCTCGCGGTGATGTCGACGAGATTGAAGACTTGGAACTGCTGGAGTCGCGCGACCTTCTTTTTGCTCGTCTTTTGCAATATAAGGCCTATAAACTAGTAGCGGACCAATTCGCGGAGTGGCAGCGCGAGGCCCAGCGGAGCTATCCGCGGGCGGTAGCTATCGAGGAGAAGTTTGCGGAGCTACTGCCTCCTGTCTCCCTCGGCCATACGCCAGCCAGTTTCGCAGAGCTCGCCGCGGGAGTCTTCCGCCCAAAGCCGCCGGAAGAAGTGGCCACCGGCCACGTGCACTCCGTGGCGGTATCGGTACCAGAGCAAGCCGGCAAGATCCTGGAAACCCTAAAGCTACTGGGCGCCGGTCAATGGATGAGTTTTGGTTCCCTGACCCGCGATTGCACGGTTTCTATGCAAGTTGTGGGCCGTTTCTTGGCTCTTTTGGAGTTGTACAAGGCCAAGGCGGTTGACGCACAACAGGAAGAAGCGCTGGGCCAGTTGGACCTTTCGTGGACGGGTTTGGACGTTGACCCAGCGGTAGTTGCCGCCGCGAACTGGGACTAAGGACGCTGCTGGATAAACTTCAGCGTCTCCGGGGCCAGCTCGCGATCAGAATAAACGCGTACGTCAGGCTCATCTGGGTTGTCCTCGGTGCCTACGCGGCGGCCTTCCCACACTTGTTGGAGTCCTTGCTTTTCAATGACCCGGATCGCTGCTGGGTGGTTGGTCGTCACTCGGGCGGTGATGGGGGATTCAGGATCAACCTGGTGAATGCTCTTTAGCGTCGCCGAAGGGATCTCTGTAGCAAATCCTGAGCCCCAGTGAGCAGGGCGGAGGCGGTATTTGATGTCCCAGAAATTTCCGTCTTCGACAAAAATGGCCCCACCAACTCCGACGAACTCAGAAGGATTATGGCGCATGTAGGCGGCCCATGGTCCAAAATGGTGGGCTTCCCACGATTGGGAGGAGGATTGCGCGAGTGCACGGGTGGTGCGGATATCGGCAAAGCGCCCGTTGGGTCGGTGGCTCCAAATTCGCCCGTCGCTGTAGACCTTGTGGGTCTCTTCGATATTGGCGGCGGACAGTGGGATGAGAATGAGTCTGTCAGTGCGGGTAATAGTTTCCATTGCAATATGTTATCCGCCTCACAATAGGAACCGAAAGTGATTTAGGAAATTTCAGGCGTCGTTTTCCGCTACAGTAAGCTTGGCGTCTATGGACCTTCCCCTCATCTCGCAGCTCCGTTCCCGCCTTGAGTCAATCTTGCTCGTACTCGATTCCCCAGCTTCGGTGGAGTCCTTGGCGCGTGCTTTGGGGGCGGAAAGGGACGTCGTCAGTGATTGCCTGCGCGCTGTCCAGCGCGAGCTGAATGATCGTGGTTCTGGTATCGAGTTGCGCGAGACCCAAGAGGGGTGGCGCTTTTATACGCGTTCCGAAAACGCAGGCGCGGTAGAAGAATTCCTATTGGATGGCGCCCAGACAAAGCTCTCGCGTGCGGCCCTGGAGACATTGGCGGTGGTAGCCTACCGCCAGCCCGTAACCCGCCAGCAGGTTGCCGCTGTTCGCGGCGTCAATGTCGATGGTGTTATGCGGACCCTAGGCCTGCGCGGATTGGTGCGGGAGCTGCCGCAGGATGATTTTGAAGGTGCCGCGCACCGCTATGAGACGACGGAATTGTTCCTCGAGTTATTAGGGATTGATTCTTTGGAGCGCTTGCCGGACTTGGCGCCGCTATTGCCTGACGTGGAGGCGATCGACGAGGAGTACTAGCGTGGGGTAAGATTGCCCAGGTAATTTCATATCTTCGAGAGAAAAGGACACGTACGTGACTCCTCCCGCTCGCCGTGACGGCACACCGGATAAGAAGCAGCGAGACAGTGACATCATTGTCTCTAATGCTAAGCCGGCCCGTCACCAGCATGTGTCAAAGAAAAAGCAGAAGGCTACTGCAGAATCCGTAGCCCGAGAACTGGGCGCCGATTGGCTGGTCGATGAAGACAAGCCTAAGGGGGAACGTCTCCAAAAGGTGCTCGCTAAGGCAGGCGTTGCTTCTCGTCGCCACGCTGAAATCCTCATCGATGCCGGCCGTGTTGAGGTCAACGGCAAGATCATTTCCAAGCAGGGCGTTAAGGTAAACCCCTCTGTTGACGTCATCCGAGTAGATGGTGTGCGCGTCAATGTCAACGAGGAGCACGAATATTTTGTGCTCAACAAGCCGCGCGGCATGCAGTCCACTATGTCTGATGACCTGGGCCGCCCGTGCGTAGGCGACGTGGTTTCGGAAAAGGTTGCTGCTGGCCAGCGTCTTTTTCACGTAGGCCGCCTCGACGCCGATACCGAGGGGCTGCTTATTCTCACCAATGACGGCGAGTTGGCTAACCGTTTGATGCACCCTAAGTATGAGGTGACGAAGACCTACCTCGCAACTGTTTTGGGTGAGGCCGACCGGAAGCTTGTGCGACAGCTCAAGGAAGGAATCGAGTTGGAGGATGGCCTGGCAAAGGCAGATTTTGCGCAGGTTGTAGATACCAACCAGGGATATTCTTTGGTTCGTCTTGAGCTGCATGAGGGGCGCAAGCACATTGTGCGCCGCATGTTGAAAGAGGCGGGCTTCCCCGTGCAGCGTTTGGTGCGTACCAAGCTTCATACGGTGCAGTTGGGCGATATGAAGCCCGGTGGTCTGCGAGCTCTCAATTCCAGCGAATTGACTAGTTTGTATAAGGCGGTGGAGATGTAATGATTTCTAATATGCCGAATCAGGGCCTCATCCTGGCTGTGGATGGCCCTTCTGGGACTGGTAAGTCGACCACGTGCCGCGCCCTAGCCAAACAACTCGATGCAAAGTACATCGACACTGGTGCCATGTACCGTGTAGCAACTCTTGCCGTGTTGCGTAAGGGAGTGGACCCTGCGGATACGTCCGCGGTGATTGCTGCTACAGCCGATCTGCCATTGGAAGTTTCCGATGATCCAGATTCCACCGAGGTTCTTCTCGGCGGCGAGGATGTCGCGCGCGTTATTCGGGAAGACGAAGTCACTCGCAATGTCTCCGCCGTATCTGCCATTCCGGAAGTTCGGGAAAATCTGGTAGCCCTGCAGCGCAAACTAGCCCGCGAGGCACATCGCGCTATTGTAGAAGGGCGCGATATTGGCACTGTTGTGCTTGCTGATGCCCCTGCTAAAGCATTCATGACCGCCTCTGCTGAAGTCCGAGCCCGCCGACGTCAGGCGCAGAACGAAAGGGCAGGAATCGCTTCAGACTACGAGACGGTACTCGCAGACGTGCAGCGCCGCGATGCGGCAGATTCTTCACGCAAAACCTCGCCGTTGCGCCCAGCAGACGATGCAACCTTAGTTGATACCTCGGATATGAGCCCTGAGGATGTCATACAGGCCCTGATTAACGTGGTAAAGGAGTCGGTCAATGACTAAGCATGATCCCCAGGAAGAGTCGGAGACTCAGTTCCATTACCCGGCCGGAAAGTTTGATGATGAGGTGGTAGAAGCCTCTCCTGGTTGGGCCGCTGATGACTTCAATGCCGAGGAATTTGACTATGAGTTCGATGACTCGGAATTCGGCGAGGCCGATTTTGGTGAAGAAACAGAAGGAGAAGAGCCGCTAAGCGAAGAGGAATGGGAGGAACTCTCCCGTGCTTTTGGTGTTGAGTCCGATGATCACACCGAAGAAGCTCTGTGCACGGTAGCCATTGTGGGTCGCCCTAATGTGGGCAAGTCTTCTTTGGTCAATCGTTTCCTTGGCCGCCGCGAAGCAGTGGTAGAAGACCACCCGGGCGTTACCCGTGACCGAATCTCCTATGTAGCGGACTGGAATGGGCAGCGCTTTTTGGTACAAGATACCGGCGGTTGGGATCCGAACGTCAAGGGCATCCATGGCGCAATCGCTCGCCAGGCAGAGGTGGCGATGGAAACTGCTGACGTCATCGTCATGGTGGTAGACACCAAGGTGGGAATTACTGCGACGGATGAGGTCATGGCCCGCCGCCTGCAAAAATCCCCCGTGCCGGTGATTCTGGTATCGAATAAGTTTGATTCCGATAATCAGTATGCGGATATGGCCGAGTTTTATGCGCTGGGCCTGGGCGATCCGTGGCCGGTATCTGCTCAGCACGGCCGCGGCGGCGCGGATGTGCTCGATGAGATTTTGCGGGTATTTCCGGAAGAGCCGCGGCAGACCGCGATTACTTCTGGTCCGCGCCGCGTCGCTTTGGTGGGCAAGCCTAATGTGGGTAAATCCTCCCTGCTCAATAAGCTGACCAGTGAAGAGCGCTCCGTGGTGGATAATGTCGCGGGCACCACCGTGGATCCGGTGGACTCTTTGGTACAGCTGGATGAGCAGCTGTGGAAGTTCATTGATACTGCCGGCCTGCGCAAGAAGGTCAAAAACGCGCAGGGACATGAGTACTATGCCTCCTTGCGTACGCGCGGCGTTATCGATGCTGCCGAGGTCTGCATTATGCTTATCGACGCCTCTGAGGAGATTTCTGAGCAGGATCAGCGCGTGCTTAATATGGTGCTAGAGGCAGGCAAAGCCCTCGTTATCGCATTCAATAAGTGGGACCTCATGGATGAGGACCGCCGCTACTACCTAGACCGCGAGATCGATCAGCAGCTGAGCCACCTACCGTGGGTTACGCGTGTGAATATTTCCGCCGAAACGGGCCGCGCCCTGCAGAAGCTGGAACCTGCCATGATCGAGGCGCTGGAAAGCTGGGACCAGCGCGTGTCTACGGGGCAGTTGAATAACTGGTTGCGTGAGGCCATCGCAGCTAATCCTCCGCCGATGAAAAATAACCGCCTGCCGCGCGTTTTGTTCGCCACGCAGGCATCCACGCAGCCGCCGACGATTGTCTTGTTCACGACAGGATTTTTGGATGCGGCCTATCGCCGCTACCTCGAGCGCAAGTTCCGTGAGCGTTTTGGCTTTCATGGAACGCCCATCCGCATCGCAGTGCGAGTGCGGGAGAGGCGCGGCAAGAAGCGCTAGCAGTATGCCCGTTACGCTGGGATTATAGCATTCAGGCGAGCGATTTTTGCACTGAAAACGGTGTGAGAATTAGCTCGCCTGTCCGTTTATGTCCGTTCATGTGGGGATCGATAGGATATAACCAGTTATAGATCCTCTCGTGATGGAAGGCTTTGTATGTTAGCCAGCGTAATCGCGCCAGATTCAATTCTGGCCATCGTGCTCCAGATCATCATCATCCTTGGCGCCCTGCTCTTGGGCACTCGCTATGGTGGCATCGGGCTGGGACTAATCTCCGGCATCGGTCTGATGCTCATGGTCTTTGTTTTCGGCCTCGCCCCGGGCGAGCCTCCGGTGTCAGTGATGCTGACCATCATCGCAGTCATTGGTTGCGCGGCTACCTTGCAACAGGCCCGCGGGTTGGAAGTGATGATGCAATTTGCCGAAAAGTTCCTTCGCGCCCACCCAGAGCGCATCACCATCCTCGCGCCGCTTACTACCTGGTTCTTGACGGTCCTATGCGGTACGGGCCACGTGGTGTACACGATGTTTCCGATTATTGAGGACATTGCGCTGAAAAAGGGCATCCGCCCAGAACGCCCGATGGCTGTCGCCTCGACGTCGGCGCAGATGGGTATTACGGCCTCTCCAGTGTCTGTGGCCACCGTGTCCTTGGCGTCTATCATCGCGGAAAATGCCGGCGCTATCGACCACGCCTATTCCATCCCGCAGATCCTGATGGTGGCTCTTCCAGCGTCACTTTCTGGCGTCATTCTTGCCGCACTGTGGTCGCTGCGCCGCGGCAAGGACTTGGACGAGGATCCGGCATTCCAGGAGCGAATGAAGGATCCGGAGTTTGCCGAAAGCATCAACCAATCCACTGGGTCGCTTATGGATGAGGAATTTTCGCCGGAAGCAAAGCGTGCGGTAGTTATCTTCCTCGTCGCTATCGCCAGCGTTGTCGCCCTCGGTGCCTTTGAATTCCTTCGCCCGCTTGTTCCGGGAGATGATGGCGAGCTAAGCCCGCTGTCTATGAACCTGGTTATCCAAATGGTCATGCTGGTAGCCGGCGCAATTATCTTGCTCAGCTGCAAGGCAGACCCAAAAAAGATCGCTTCCACCCCGGTGTTTAAAGCCGGCATGACCGCAGTATTCTCCGTGTTCGGTGTGGCCTGGATGGCGGATACCTTCTTCGAAGCCCATATCGACGCTTTGGAATCCAACCTGGGCTCCGTAGTGGAGGCCGCCCCATGGGCCTACGCCGTGGTGCTGGTCATCGTGTCTAAGCTGGTGAACTCGCAGGCCGCGGCCTTGGTTGCAATTGCTCCGATTGGCCTGCAGCTGGGCATCGACCCTGCCATCATCGTCGGTTTCTACGGCGCGGCCTACGGCTACTTCATCTTGCCCACCTACCCCTCGGACCTTGCCTGCATCGGCTTTGACCGCACGGGAACGACGCACATTGGCAAGTTCGTCATCAACCACTCCTTCCTGATTCCCGGCGCCATCTCGGTATTTACTTCCTGCGTCGTGGGCTCGCTCCTAGCGCAGATCCTGCTTTAATCCGACTCCCGTACCAGCACGAAGGCATCCGTGCGGTACGGGATGTGCAGTTTTTGTCCGGGCGTATATCCCAAGTGCTCGTAGAGGTACCAGTCCAGGTTGTGGGTCATGCGCTCATGGATGGCTTCGCCGTTGCGTAGCCAGTAAGACCGGGTATGCATTAGCTGGTGAAGTTGTTCCGGGGTAAGTTTGTGCTCCCAGGTCAGGCGGAGTTCTCGCTCTAAAGACCACGGCGCCGTATAGTCCGGGTAGAAACCCGGTTTATGTACATCGCCAGAGTGCATAATGCGAGAAAGCCGCAAAACCCATGGGTCGGCATTGACATCGAGCGTATTCCAGACCAAGAGGATTTTTCCGCCCGGCGCGAGGAAGCGGTCAAGCTCTGCGCAGGCGGCTGCCACATCAACCCAGTGCCAGGTTTGGGCGAGGCAGGCTGCGTCTAAGGAGGCGTCGGCAAGCGCGGTGTTTTCGGCCGTAGCACGCAGGACCGGCAGGTGTAGACGGGAAGCGAGAACTCCCGCCATATCGGCGGAAGGCTCCAAGGCTATAACCCGCTCATTGGGAAGGGACTCAGTGAGCTTTCCGGTACCTGCACCTATATCAGCTACGGTGTGGGCAGGGGCGATAAGGGCAGTGACTTCGTCCGGATAGCCAGGGCGTACATCGTGGTACGTGCTAGCGCCGCGGCGGAAGGCTTGGGCGGAGGCGGTGCGTTGCGCGGCAGTGCGGAAACCGGGGCCTTGCTTCGTGGAGGCCTTGCGGTAGCTAGGAAAGTGACGGGGATCTGGGCGGCGAGTCGACATAGCTCATCTAACCTACCGCGAATTAGAATGGCTGCCTATGAGGACACTTCCCGCAGCATCAGATCCCAGGTGGCTGCTGAAGACGGTCTTTTCCCGCCCTGCTCTTACTGTGCCGGCAGCGCTATGCATGGTTGTGTCCTTTCTGCTTAACGCCACCACCCCAGTGATAGTGGGCCATGCCATCGATGAAGCCGTGGAGCAGGGATCCATCCACCGGCTGGGGCTATGGCTAGCGGTATTAGTAGCCGCATTCGGTCTTAATGCCCTAGCCGCCTGGTACGGGCGCGGGCTGAATGCCCGAGCCATGTTGGTAATTGGCCACGATGTCCGCATGGCCATCACGGATAGGATTCAAGACCCGCGTGGAATGGCGGGCAAGCCCCGCAGCGCCGGCGAGTTGCTGGCTATTGCCTCCACGGACGCTAGGCGGGTGCAGAATGCGGTGATGATGACGGTATTCCCCGTCGCAGAGATTAGCGCCATTGTGTATGTGGCTATCATGACCAGCCGCATCAATCTACCCTTGGGCATTGCCATTTTGTGTGGCGGCCCGCTCGTGGTGTCGGGCTCGGTGCGCGCGGCACAGCCACTGCGCGCCCGCTCAGGAATCCGCCAGGCGGCGTTGGCCAAAGCCAGTGCAATGGCCACCGATCTGGTGCACGGCCTTCGGATACTCAAAGGCTTGGGTGCGGTAGCAACGGTGAGTATGCGCTATGCCCAGGCCTCTGACACTGCCTATGAGCGAACGGTAGACGCCAATGCCTCCCAAGCGCGCCTCAATGCTGCTACGGAGATTTTGGGCTCGGTGTATGTCATTGCGGTGGGCCTTGGGGCAGGTGCGCTGGCAATGCATTCCACTATCAGTGTGGGTGAGCTTATTACGGTTATTGGTCTGACGCAGTTCGTCATCACGCCGATGACGATGTTGGGACGAAATATTGCCTCGCGCTGGGCAGCCGCGCAGGCAAGTGCTGCCCGCATTACAGCCGTCCTTGCTGCTCCCAGCGTGGAAGGCAAGAAACCGCAGCTTCCGGCCCTCGCCCCTGGAGTGAGCGTGGTGGCCGAGCCTGTCCCAGGTGATCTAGTTTTTCTGCCGCGGGAGCGTTTCCTTGTTGCTCCGCACGATACGCTGCTTTTTGAGGGAACCGTGCAGGAGAATATTTCTTCCGATAGCGCGGTTGCCAAACGGGCGCTTTACACGGCCGCGGGGGAAGATATCCCGGGTGGTTTAGATCGCGAGGTGGGGGAGGGCGGCCGAAATCTTTCCGGGGGACAACAGCAGCGCGTGGCGCTAGCACGAGCAATTGCGGCGGACCCTGCGGTCCTTGTTTTAGCCGATCCCACTACCGCCGTGGACTCGGTGACTGAGCAAGTCATTGCGCAGCGGGTAGCACACCACCGCGGTATAAAGCCAACACTCGTTTATACCGCTTCGCCGGCATGGACTGCTATGGGATCGAGGCTATGATGCGGTTTCCTACGGCTTCTTGGCGCCAGGTGCGCGAAGAAATTAGCCGGCAACTTTCCGACGTCCCCGGTTCGCGGCTGCAGGCTGCCGTGGCCCTTGCCTTACTCACCGCGGGCGCAAGCGCCAATGTAGCGATCCCGATCCTGCTGGGAAAGATTGTTGATGCCGTCATCACCAAAAGCGCAATTTCTACTATTGGCCTTTCGTTGATAGTGGTAGCCGTCGTCTCCGCAGTGCTCTCTGCAGCGGGGTTCTTTCTTCTCTCCCGCCTTATAGAGCGGGTGATTTCGGCTTTGCGTGAAGACATGCTGTCTACCGCTTTGCGCTGGCCCACACATCGTGTGGAGGAAGCGGGCACCGGGGATTTGGTCTCTCGCTCTACCGATGATGTAGCAGAGCTCTCGGCAGCGGTCACCGAGACCGCACCAGTGTTGGCCAAATCTGCTTTTGCCATCACCACCACCGGGGTGGCGCTGCTTAGCCTCAATTGGCAATACATACTGGTAATAGTTGCAGTTACGCCGCTATATGTAGTCGCCGCTTGCAGGTACCTGCACCGAGCCCCTGGCCGCTATGCCGACGAGCGTGCGGCCATGGCTGAGCGCGCGCGCAGGCTTCTTGAGGCGATACGAGGGCGAAAGACCGTGCGCGCCTTTGGACTGGAAGGGCAGATGCATGCCGGCATCGAACGTGCCTCCGCGCAAGTGGTAAAGGATGGCTACGCAGCACGTAAAACCATGATGGTTCTACAGCTGTGGATGACTGGCATCGAGCTCACCATGCTGTGCTGTGGTCTTGGGGTGAGTTTTTGGGCGGTGCAAACGGGAGCACTCACGGTTGGCGCCGTAACCTCAGCCATGCTTCTGCTCATCCGCTTGCGGGGCCCACTCATGGGATTGATGCGGGTAATCGACACCGTACAATCCGGCTACGCCTCGCTGTCTCGCATAGTCGGGGTCGTCGTTGACCCGCCGCGGGCGGTGCCGGATTACGGCGCTCCAGCCCCATACGGAGAAGCCGAAATGCGAAATGTGAGTTTTAGCTACGGCAACGGTGGCTGGGCTGTACGAGACATCAGCCTCAATATTCCTGCCGGGCATACGGTGGCTTTAGTCGGAGCCTCCGGCGCGGGTAAGACTACCGTGGCCGCACTTTTGGCTGGCTTGCGGGTTCCTGAGGAAGGAAAGGTCTTGGTCGACGGGGTAGAGGTAGCACTTCTTTCGGACGCTGAGCGCGTGGCGCGATTAGCCATGATCTCCCAAGAGGTACACGTTTTTTCAGGCACCCTCCGCGAGGATCTTTCTTTGGCTGCCCCTCAGGCAAGCGACGCACAGATGCTTCAAGCACTCGACCGGGTGGGCGCACGCTGGTTTGCGCAACTAGACGAGGGCCTAGATACGGTTATCGGCTCACAGGGAGTCCAATTAGATCCTGTGGCGTCCCAACAACTCGCGCTAGCACGAATATTGCTTTTGGACCCGAAAATCGTCATTATGGATGAGGCCACTGCGGAGGCGGGTTCGGTGGGAGCCGAAGCCCTCGAAAAGGCCGCCATCGAAGTCACCCGTGGGCGTTCGGCGTTGGTCGTGGCGCATCGGCTCGACCAAGCAGCACGGGCGGATAGAATCATCGTGATGGATAATGGCCGCGTGGTTGAACAGGGAAGTCACCACGACCTGCTAGATTATGGTGGCCGTTATAAGCACTTATGGGACGCATGGCAGAAGGGAAGACAAGGATGAACGCGAGGTCACTTCGGGCCGTGCTCGGTGCGGTAACTGTGTGTTTCCTTGCCGCTGCTGGCACTTCGTGTTCTAGCGAATCAACAGAGTCCCCGCACGCGGCAGAGACCACCAACACCGTTAACCTAGGAATCCCTACCTCCGCACCCTTGAACGGCCCTGAGCCGGGCTCTTTTAGGACGATCAACCTGCCTTCCGGGCGTTCCTTTATCCTCAGTGTGCCCAAAGACTATTCTGGGGATAAAAAATGGCCTATCGTCCTCGCCTTTCACGGGTGGGGTCAGTCTGCCGAAAACCTCCGTGGTTATTCTCGTCTTGATGCTGCAGATGCCATCATGATTTTCCCAGAAGGCAAGAAAAAGGCGTGGAGCCCCGCTCCATATGCCAAGACCTCGACAACGGAAGATAAGAAGTTTGTGCGGGAAATAATTGATGCGGTCCGCGCTACTTACCATGTCGATGATGGTCGAATTTTTGCCACCGGTATGTCTAATGGCGGCGGATTCGCTGCCTATCTGGCCTGCCAGATGCCCGATACCTTCAAATCCGTTGCCACCGTTTCCGCTGCCTATTATGAAGACATTCTGAAAAACTGTGCGCACTCTCCCGTCGGGCGGCTGGATATGCACGGCACCGTAGACCCTGTGGTGGGCTATTACGGAGGCACTCGCCACAAGACCAAGTACTACTCCGTGGAGTCCGTGCTGGAACAAGACCGCAAACGCAATGGTTGTTCGACCAAGGTCGATACCACCCGCTTGGTCAATAATGCGCTCGATATGAGGTGGAGTGGTTGTACCGCACCGCTCGAACATATCCGTATCGCCGGGGGTTCGCACGTGTGGCCTGGAGGCACGGCGGACGCGCACAACGAGGTAGGTAGGTTCTTCGCTACCGATCGCGTCTTAGATTTCTTCGGAATTCCTGGCCGTCCATCCGGTACCGCACAAACCTAGAACTGCTTAAAGACCTGAAAGGTAGCACCTGGAACCTTGCGCACCCTTTCCATGCAAATATCTGCAACGGTAGAAAAACCAGCGCGGTGAGCCGTGCTACGCGGGGAGGTAGGCTCCGGAATTTGCGCTAGATGGAAAGTCCTGGACCCCCCATCTTCGGCGTTGAGCTCTATAACCGCCTGCGCTGTGGTGCCGGACCCAGCAAAGAAGTCTAAGACGCGAGCATCCTTGCCACCACCAATGGACAGAAGGTGTTTAATCAGGCGTACCGGCTTTGGAAAATCGAAGATGCCCTCTATACCCATTGCTTCCTCCGCATCGCGTCGGCCGGTGCGGGTCACTCCAAAGCGCTCGCCGTCCAGGATCGAACGTGGGCGTGCTCCTACCTTCTGGTAGTTCTTGGTGTAGACAAACCCTCGACGGAAAACCAGCTCATCGTAGAACTGTTCCACCTTGTCGAGGCTCCATCGCCAGCGAGCGACCTTTTTCTTTCCCGCCGGTTGGTCTGGCCAATACTCCTTTCCATCGGGCCCTGAAATAGGAAAATCTAGAGAAGGAAGGTAACCAAGGGTTTTAGAATCTAGGCGTACCAAGGAGTATTTTCCCTTGTCATCCTCATGGTTATATTTAGTGGAGGTATGACCTTGGATATCGATATTGAAACCGGGGTTGTCTGGAGTTCGGGCATAACACAGGATGTATTCGTGCTCTACCACGGCGTATTTTGCATCATTTTTGCCAGTACCGGCCTTCTTCCAAATCAATTGGCCGGCAAAGCATCCCTCGCCAAAAACCTCATCGAGAACCTTGCGGGTATTGGCTACCTCGTCTTCGCCAATGGAGACGAAGATGAACCCCTCAGGGGACAGTACTTCACGAGCCAAAATTAACCGGGGGAGCATCATCGACAGCCATTCCGAGTGCCATTCCGCATAGCTACCTGAACGCATCTGGCGACGTAAACGATAGTTATCGCGGTAGACGAAGTCTTTGCCCGTGTTATAAGGGGGATCGATATATATGACGTCGAAGACTTCCCGGCGGGCGGCTAGCTCTTTTAAGACTGGAAGGTTATCTGCGGCAAAAATCCTATTGAGGGAGTCACCCGGTGTACTAAGAGCAGAATCGAGCGGGAAATTCCGCGCCAAGGGCGTATGTGCGGCTTCTCGGGCTGCGTCTTTGCCTGGCCAAACTAAGCCAAAAAATTCCCCGCCCGTATCCGGGTGTGATGGGCGCGGTGGGTTAGCAGTAGCCATGGTGCAAAGCCTTTGTCAGGGGAGGAAACGTCAATATCGTCTAACGCTAGCATTCGCAAGAATCTGGGCATTTGGTATTAGCCAAAATGCTGCCGCTGCCTAATAGCATGGGGCTTTGGAGTGCGGCTAAGCCAGTGGCCTGACATGGTCGTCAGGCTGTGGGGCCTCCATTTGTCATTCTGAGAAGAACTCCGTTACAGAGCGGAATTGCTTTTGGTTTAGCGGAAAAGAATATTTGGTCTAGTGACTCAATCGCTCGATTTGGTGGCATGGAGCTAGAAGTATCGGTACGTTGGGATGTGTTGCCGGACACGGCAATAATTAGACAAAGCTAGAACTAGAAGAAAGGATAACCACATGGGTATCTTCGATAAGGCCAAGGATGCACTGAACTCCGACAAGGGCGAAGAGTTCACCGATAAGGGCTTGGACAAGGCTGCTGACGCAGCTAAGGGCAAGCTGGGCGAGGACAAGGCAGACCAGATCGACAAGGCTCGCGACGCTGCTGATGGCAAGCTCGGCAACGAGTAAATAGCGTTCGCCTGCTAGACGGGTGAACAGTTAGTTTTTATTTTGGCCCCCAACCCGTCAGGGTGGGGGCCAAAATTGTATCGGGCTTGAACGCAGTGATCTGCAATAGGTCTATCCCAGTGATGTCACCTTTTTGTGGGTGAATTGAGCTATAAAATGGGCGGACCGGGCTGAATTTTTGCAGGAAATCGCTAGGATTATTTGTGTGAACAATCTTGAAGGCTCCGTCTCCCACGCGGGCTCCGCTAAGCAGCGCTTGCTGGAGCAGAGTGCTCGTATCCTGGCCAAGGGTGGGCGCGACGCTTTACAGGTTTGTGCTGTCGCGGAGCAAATCGATGTGCCAGTCGATGAAGCTAAGTCCTTTTTTGAAGACGACCACGACCTATATATTCAAACCAGCCGATTCCTGGATGAAAGAATCCGTGTGGCAGCGTTTAAGGCACTAGATAGGTTGCCGGATGATGCTGCGGCTATTGAGAAACTTCGTGAAGTAGCCAAGGTTTACTTTAACTTAGCTATTGAAAACCCGACCTATTTCGCTGCTTATAATAACTGTCAGACGGCGACGAGCTTTCCCAACTTTGAAGACGGCATTGAGCAGGCGGAAAGCTTCGACGCATTTCCTCCCATCTTCCGCTGGGTACTCGAGCACATGCGGGATGCGGCAGTTGCCGCACGGGGCGAGTTTAAGCACCGGCTGGTAGTTATCCAGTCGCTCTCTTTCTTGTGTGAGCTGCAGGGAATTACCCACTTGGCCACGTTTGGAATTATGCGACACCTTTCGCCGACGGCGAAGAAGCAGACCTTTAATGCTTGTCTTGAGACGTTGTTTTCCGGCTTGGAAATTTGCTTGCGCGACGGGCAGATAGCCCCCTTCGAACCAGAGGCGCTTTCTGGGGAACCGCCGGTCCCGTTTACTACTGCTGCAAAGGACATGCCAAAGTGCACGGCGGAGGAAAAGCGCGCAGCCATTTTCCGAGGTGCGGCGGAAGAAATCGTCTACAATGGGCTTCCTAATCTGCATCTGGGCTCAGCAGCTGCACGGGCGGGCGTAGATCTGCCAGATGCCGAGCATCTCTTTGACGGCGATTCTCACCTGTTGCGTGCTTTGGAAGAATCCTTGGATGAAGCTAATACGCTGGCAATCATGCGCCAAAACCAGGTTCTGCCTGAAGGCTCCCACGGACTTGCTTATATCAAGGCAACCGGCTTTGGGTACTTGGAATATGCGCTTGAGGATCCCATTGGGTTTGTTGCCCTCATTGAGGTCTCTAGCCGCTCAATCGTCCCCGTTTTTTTCGACGAGACCGGCGAAACTGAGCAACCATTTGATATGGGCAAGGCATTTACCTTCATCATGAATTTGGTGCGAGATGCCATTTCTGAGTCTAATGGACCACGTTCGCCGTGGATTCTTTTTACCCAGATTGCAGCTTTGTGGGCTTCCATCCACGGCCTCTCGCAGCTAAGTACCGTAGGGGCCTTGCGCTATCACTCGGCTAATTTCTACTTCAACCTGGCTTCTAAGGTGATGGATATAATCCTTCAGGGCATGGTCAATGTGCTCGAGCTAAAAAGGCCCGATTAGGCATATACAAGCAACAGGGGGATTTCAGCACCGGGGCCGCGTTTTATTAAAGCCAACCTTGTGCTTGCGCAATGGTCGCTGCCTCAAAGCGATTTTCAGCCGCGGTTTTAGCGATGAGCGAAGATACAATATTGCGTACCGTGCCATTGCTCAGGTGTACCTTGCGGGCGATCTGGTGAGTTCCGCTACCTTGCAAGACAAATTTTGCGACTTCCTGTTCGCGTGTGTTCAGTGGATTTTCCTGAATGAAAATGGTCTCTTGGGCGAGTGCTGGGTCAATGACCTTGAGCCCGGAGTGCACCCGCCGAATGTCTTCGGCTAGTTTTTCTGGCGGGGTATCTTTGACTACGAACCCGGAAACTCCGGTCTCCAGCGCCCGTTTCACGTAGCCACCGCGGCCGAAGGTAGTGACTATGAGGCTGCGGCAGCCCGTGCCTTGCAGTTCAGCGGCGGCATCTAGCCCGTTCTTGCCGGGCATTTCAATATCCAGCAGAGCAACATCGACGCTATGCTTGGCGACGAGCCCCGCAACCTCCGCACCCGTTGCACACTGTGCCACAACGCTAATGTCTGGCTCTGTTTCCAAGAGAGCAACTAGCGCGCCTCGCACCAATGATTGGTCCTCAGCAATGAGAACTCGAATGGTTTCAGGCATCGCCTACACCTCCGTCGGTGCTAAGAGGAAGAAAGTCGTTGTCTCCGTCCATAGTAACCAAGGCGAGCGTGCAGTCATTGCGGCGCGTAAAAAGCAGCTGCCCGCCAGCTTTTGTCACGCGTTTGCGCAGACCACTAAGCCCTCCTTGGGGACGGAACAGGCTTTCTTCTGCACCGAATCCGCAGCCGTCGTCTGCTACCTGCAGTTGGTGGTCTGTCACTTGGACCCAGCAGTGGGTGGCACCGGAGTGTCGGACCACGTTGGTGGTCAATTCGCGCAGAGCCCAGGAAAATTCGGCGTCATAAAGGCCAGAGGCCTTAGTAGCCGAAGGCAAATAGGGCGTAATACCCGCGGTTTCGAGCGCCCTCCGGGCGGCGTGGATTTCGCCTTCAAAGGTGGGCATGCGCATCCGAGTCACTGTGGAGCGGACTTCCGCCAGACCTCGGCGAGAAAGCTCACTTACCTCTTGCAGTTCCTGACTTGCCCGCTGTGGATCCGTATCTATTAGCCGGCGCGCCAGCTCGGACTTAAGATTAATCACGGTAAGAGAGTGCCCCAAGAGATCGTGAACATCGGTAGCAATATCCTCGCGCTGGCGTGCCAGCTCCAATCGGCGTTCTAGCTCTGCGCGACTATCTTGACGCTGGGAAAAGGTGCCGAGCAGCACTAAAAATATTGGCCAAGCGAAAAGGACGATGAGGACCCAGCCGATATTTTTGGGCGTAAGGTACCAAGTGGCAGCAGCCACCACAGCCCCTGTAAGAAGGGTGAACGCTAAGCTGTGGCGCAAAGGAAGGTTAAAGCCGAGCAACGCCGCCAAGTACGGCGCAAAAATGACGGCAATGCTCCCGAAGAAGACAGTCGACAATACCGCGATGGCTGCAAGTGCAAACCAATACAGCCCGATTCGCTGCTCTACCCGCCATCCGCGGGGGTAGTAGCCTCCAGCGCCGAAAGCGAAGAAATAGACAAGACCGAACACTAGAGCGCACGAAAGGGCCCCGATTTGATTAGTGAGGGTCATCCCCGGCGCGGCAAAAGTGCTCCCCAGTCCGGGAATGAGAAAGACAAACCACACACTGGCAAAAAGCGCACTTTTGAGGCTGAAACCGCGGAATGGCTCTCGGAGAGATGACATCAGCGCCGAGCTTTGTCGCGGGAGCGTAGCAGGAGACACGCGGTCAGGAAGATTGTCGTCCATACCGTGAAGTTTAGCCACGCCATCCACAACGGGTGCGTAATCGTGCCTTCATCCCCGTTGAGAAACTGGCTTCCTTCTGCCAGAGGCCACTGGGCTAGTACAGCTGGACCGAAAAGGGGAGTGAAGCGGCCCCACTCCATTAGCGGCTTGGTCAGCGGTGTGAACACATTCGCCGCGAAAAGAAAAAGAACAACAGACGTCGAGGCGATTGCGACGGAGTTGTCGGTGGGCAACGCCATTGCCCACACCAAGCCATAAAAGCCCAAGGGAATGGAAACTAGGAGGCAGGAAATGAAGCTTAAGATCCACTGGTGTGGCTGCATTTCCGCATGTGTAGCGGCGCCAGTCAAATATACTGCCGTAATGGGTAGCAGGGCTTGAAAGCCGATGGATATGAGGTTTGCCCATAGCAGCTGGCGTGAGCGTAATGGAGTAAGCGCTAGTTGGCGTGCCCACCCAGTCTTGGCATCGGTGACGGCGGAGCCAGCGGCTGCAACGGAACCAGCGACGCCGCCGTAGAGTGCCATGCTGATCATTTCTAAGGCAGCATAATTACCTCCTTTAAAGGGGGTATCGCCAAAGTCCATCATGGCGCCGAAGAGGAGATAGAAAAACACCGGCAAAATGGTGCTGAAAAATATCGGGGTGAAGTTTCGACGCAGGCGCAGCAGGTTATGGGCAGCAAACCGCAGGGTTCGTGCAGTGGTGGTTGCAGGTTTAATCGTCATGGGAGATTCCTTGTGTAAAGGTTTACTGGAAGTGGCTGGTTAAGGTTGGGGCGCAGTCATCGCTAAAAATGCGTCCTCTAAGGAGCGGTTCCGAATTGTGATGTCGCGCGCCGAGGTGTGGTTAAGGAAGTATCTTGCAAGCGCATCAGAGTCACTGGTTACCATGCGGGCGTAGTCGCCAGACTGGGAAATCTCGGCAGAAATCGGTAGCTCGTCTGTAGAGGGGACTGGCCCTGCGAACTTCGCCTCGACAATGCGCTGGGCCGACTGCTCGCGAAAATCCTGGGCGCTTGCATCCGCACGTAGTTTGCCTTCATGAAGGAGAATAATCCTTTGCGCAAAATTGTCCGCCTCCTCCAGATAGTGGGTGGCAAAGACAATAGTTCGTCCCATCTCTGCCTGGCGGCGCATGGTGGTCCAGAATTCGTGGCGAGCATTAGCATCCATTCCTGCAGTAGGCTCATCGAGCAAGAGAACGTGGGGATTGCCTAAAAGCGCGAGGGCGAAGCGTACACGCTGTTGTTCGCCACCAGAACATTTGCCCACCTTTCGGTGAAGGATCCGTGTGAGGTCGGCTTGTGCGGCTATATCCCCGACTGGCAGTGGATGTGGAAAGGTGGCGGACATCATCTGCAGGGTGTCAAGGACTGTGAGCTCGGGTAGGAGGCCGCCGGTTTGCAGTACGGCACCGATTTCTGAGCCTTGGACGGCGGCCCGTGGGGTGCGGCCAAGCACGGCAATGTTGCCTGCGGTGGGGGTGGTGAGCCCTAGGATGAGGTCAAAGAGGGTGGTTTTACCTGCACCATTGGTGCCTAGGAGCCCTACGATCTCGCCTTGGGAGATACTAAATGAAACCTCGCTCAGCGCACGGACTGGCTCTGAGCCCCTCGTGGTGAAAGTTTTACTCACTCCGGAAACTTTTATGGCTGGTGTGTGTTTAGCCCTTAGGTCTGTCGTGCTCATACCTGAAAAGTATCCGGGGCCAGCCAGAATAGTGAATAGGATCTGTCATGAAATTTTCATGACAAGTGTCATGGTGCGATAGGCTGGGTGAGTGCTTACTACTCTCGCAGCGGCCGCTGGGCTATTTGTGGCCACCAATATCGATGACATTGTAGTGTTGTCCCTCTTCTTTGCCCGTGGTGCTGGGCACAAGGGTACAACTGCCGCAATTTTGACGGGCCAGTATCTCGGTTTCCTCGGCATACTGGTGGCCTCTTCCGTTGTCGGATTGGGCTTCAACGCCGTTATACCGACCGATCTCATTCGCTACTTTGGCCTCATCCCGTTGTTATTGGGCCTGTGGGCGGCGTGGCAAGCATTCCGAGGTGAGGATGACGATGAGGATATTTCCGGCAAAAAGCTGAGCACGCTGGCGGTCGCCGGAGTCACTTTTGCCAATGGAGGGGACAATATCGGCGTATACGTGCCCGTTTTTACTACCTCTACGCCGGCCGAAGTAGCAGTTTATTGTGCCGTCTTTCTTGCGCTTGTAGCCCCACTTGTTTGGGCGGCGCGGTTTGTGGCAACCCGGCCAGGAATCGCCGAAGCGCTGGAGAAGTGGGAGAGTGTGCTCTTTCCCGTGGTGCTCATTGCGCTGGGAATCGCGATTTTGCTTGCAGTATAAGAAAAACCAGCACCGTGTAGGTGCTGGCTGCTTTTTGTCGGGCTAACAGGATTTGAACCTGCGACCCCTACACCCCCAGTGTAGTGCGCTACCAAACTGCGCCATAGCCCGCCGTCGCACTGTGCGACTCATCTAGATTACATCAGTAGGATTCTACTGTGAAATTTGGGGTGTAACCTGCGTTAAAGCTCGCCGGTGGAATACACCCACGTACCGTCGAAGCGGCGGAACGAGGAACGTTCGCGCTGCGAACCGACAGCTGCTCCCTTATAAAACGCCTCAAATTCCACTACGCCGGAACTATCCATAAGGCCGCCGCCTTGGGTATCTAGGATATCGAGGCGGTAGAACCTAATGGGGGAGTCTGCCAAGTCGAGGGCCTCAGGTCGAGTGACAGGATCCCACGTGCGCAGCAAGTACTCCTCGTCGCCGGTAACAAAAGCGCTAAACCGGGAGCGCATGAGCGCTTCTGCGGTGGGCGCATTGCTACCGGCATGGTACTTGCCGCAGCACTCGCCGTAGGAAAGGCCGGTGCCACAAGGACAGCGGCGCGAGGAGTCATAAGCAGGCATTAGTGTGCGTCCACGATGGTGACGTTGCCTAGCATGCGCTCGACATCAGTATCCTTCGCGGCAGAGTGCAAAATTGATACCTCTTCCGCTGAGAGGTTACCGGCGAGTTCGATACGGCGCTCGAAGCTGGCAGGGCCGGTTTGGATGATGCTCACATGGACGTCGTCAAGCGCGAGCTTTTTGCCGGCCTCCTTGATTGCTTGGGTCGACGCCGCGGCGAGGGCAGACATAAGAAGGCCCTCGGCGGTAAAGCCCTTGCCCTTGCCGCCGTTCTTTTTAGTGCGGTCGGCGCTAAGGCTATGGTCATTGTGGCGCACGACCACGCCGAATTTGGTGCCGGTAGCCGGCTGCGCAACAGCGGCGTCGGTACCTACTTCTTCCGGCGTGTAATCGGGAACGATAAATTGCTCGGCCCATGCCCCGATGAGGTCCGCTGCACGAGAGGCCGTACCTTGCTTGGTGAGCAGGTGGTCGGCCTTGTCGAGGGAGACCAAGGACTTGGGGTAGCGCGTGAGGAGGAAGATATTCTGCGCATTATCGATACCGACGGTTTGGTCGATGGGAGAGTGCAACACCATCAAAGGCTTGCGTAGCTTAGGCAGATATTCCTCGGGGTTGGTATCTGCCAAGTCCTCCAAGAACTTGCGGGAGATGATGAGCCCGCGGCCGCCGAGGACGACTTCTACTTCACCATTGGCGTCGACCTCGCCAATCTTATCCGCGTAGTGAAGCACGGAGTGGGCTGGATCAAACGGGGCGCCGAGGGTAGCTACCGCTTTGAGGGACTTCATGGTCGTAGCTGCCTTCAAAGCGGCGGCTCCGCCCAGCGAGTGGCCCATCAGCAATTGGGGTGCAGAATAGTGTTCCGTCAGCCACGCGGCTGCGGCGTGGATGTCATCGACGTTTTGGCTAAAGGTAGTATCGCCGAATTCACCGGCGGACTGGCCCAGGCCGGGAAAATCAAAGCGCAGCGTGGCGATGCCGAACTCGGTGAGCTGCTTCGCGGTGCGGGCGGCACCAGGGGTATGGCGGGAGCCGGCGAAGCAATGAGCAAAGATGGCGTAGGCGATCGGGGGAGAATCCGGGAAGTCGATGGTTCCAGCCATCTCAGTACCCCGGCTCGAAGGCAGCTTTACATTGACGGATTGCATGAGAACTAGAATAACGGGCCTCTTTCCCGCAAGCCATACGAGGTTGACTACAGTCGATAGGAGCAATCCATTTAAGGAGGATGAGTCATGGGCGCGTTTGATTGGTTCTGGAAGGCAATGGGCTCGCAAAGCGAGCGTAATAATAAGAAATCCAAGGCCATCGTGGGTTCGGCAGACGAAGCTGCCCGGACATTGAGCCAGCACGATGACGCAGCTGTGGCCCAGGCCGCGCGCGATGCCGTTCAGTCCGGTGAGATAGTGGACAAGGCGCAGTTCCTCGCGGCCCTGGCAGTGGCCTGCGAACGCACCCTGGGCATGAACCCCTTTAACGTGCAATCACAAGCGGTCCTGCGCCTACTCACCGGAGACGTCATCCAGATGGCCACCGGTGAAGGCAAGACACTGGTGGGTGCCATGGCTGCCACCGGCTTTGCGCTGACCGGAAAGCGCGTCCATGTAGTTACCGTCAATAACTATCTTGCTGCTCGCGACGCCGAATGGATGCGCCCCGTAGTGGAGTTCTTTGGCCTGAGCGTTGCCTCGGTAACAGAGGGCATGACTCCGGACGAGCGCCGCGTTGCCTACGCACAGGATATTATCTATGCGCCCGTGAACGAGCTAGGCTTCGACCTGCTGCGCGATAACCAGATCACTGACCGTTCCCACACCGTGCAGGCCACCGGGGATGTTGCCTTGGTGGACGAAGCCGACTCCGTCTTGGTAGATGAGGCCCTTGTGCCGCTGGTACTTGCCGGAAACCGACCGGGCGAAGCACCCACCGGACATATCACCAATGTGGTTTCCCACCTGCGCGAAAAGCTGGACTACATCATCTCTGAGGACGGCCGCACCGTTCAATTGACCGAAGATGGTGCGCGCCGTGTGGAGCAAGAATTGGGCATTGATTCGCTCTATTCCGAGGAGAATATCGGCACCATTTTGGTGAAGGTTAACCTTGCCCTGCATGCCAAAGCGCTGCTTATCCGAGACATTCACTACATTGTGGTTGACGGCAAGCTGCAGCTTATCGATGCCTCGCGGGGCCGCGTTGCCGACCTGCAGCGCTGGCCCGATGGCCTGCAAGCGGCGGTAGAGGCCAAGGAAGGCCTGGAAGTCTCTGAAGGTGGGCGCATTCTCGATACCATCACCCTGCAAGAACTTATGCGGCGCTACCCACTGGTGTGCGGGATGACGGGCACCGCGGTGGAGGCAACCGATCAGCTGCGCCAGTTCTACGGTCTGCACGTCTCTGTTATTGACCGCAATAAGCCGCTGCAGCGGTTTGATGAACAAGACCGTATCTTTGCGACGGTCGAGGATAAATCTGCCGCTATCGTGGAAGAAATCGCCGCCATCCACGCCACGGGACAACCCATCCTGGTGGGCACGCAGGATGTCGCCGAATCGGAGGATCTGGCAGATGCACTGGGCAAGCGGGGCATTGAGGTTAATGTCCTCAACGCCAAAAATGATGAGCAAGAGGCGCGGATAGTCGCCGAGGCCGGAGATATCGGGCGCGTTACCGTTTCTACCCAGATGGCCGGTCGTGGTACTGATATCAAGTTGGGCGGCGCTAGTGAGGCCGACCATGACGCAGTAGCGGAACGTGGCGGCCTTGCGGTCATCGGTACCTCGCGGCACCGCACCGCCCGCTTGGACAACCAGCTGCGCGGCCGTGCGGGCCGGCAAGGAGATCCGGGGCTTTCCCTCTTCTTTGTCTCCTTGGAAGATGACGTGGTTCAGCAAGGCGGCGACGGCGAAACTGTCCGCGCCCAACCGGCGGAGGACGGACGTATCGAGTCCAAACGTGTCAGTGACTTTGTAGCGCACTGCCAGCGCGTGACCGAGGGGCAATTGCTCGAGATCCATGCCCAGACGTGGAAGTACAATCAGCTTTTAGCTGATCAACGCATCATCATTGATGAACGCCGAGCCAAGCTTTTGGATACCGATCAAGCCTGGCAGGAGCTTTCCCAACGCGCCTCAGAGCGCGCAGCAGAGCTCGCGGAGGTTCCTGAAGAAGCTCGCATCAAGGCTGCACGCGAAATCATGCTCTATCACTTGGACCTTGCATGGGCCGACCATCTGGAGCTCATGGACGATGTCCGTGAGTCCATTCACTTGCGCGCTATCGCCCGCGAGACGCCGATCGATGAATACCACCGCATCGCGGTAAGGGAGTTTAAGGACTTGGCCCAGCGGGCCGTCGAAAAGTCGGTGGAAACCTTCCGCACAGTGCTTATCGACGCCGCCGGGGCGCACATTGATGACGCCGGCCTAGCCCGCCCGAGTGCTACGTGGACCTACATGGTTTCCGATAACCCCCTTGCGGGCAAGGGAAATTCCGTGCTGAGCGGTATCGGAAACATTTTCCGGTGAAATAAATCTCCACCAAAGGGTCGCGGACCCAAATAAGTCGCTAGAATTGTCATAAGTAACTCGTAACTAATCCCCGGAGGTAACAATGAGCGAGAACACCGGAACCCCGGAACCACAGGTAGAGACCACATCTGTATTCCGCGCAGACCTGCTCAAGGAGATGGAAAACGGCGCGAATGGCAACGAGACTGCCGTTGCCGGTACCGATAACCTGGCAGAGGGCCAGGCACTCTTGGTGGTCAAGCGCGGCCCGAATGCGGGTGCCCGCTTCTTGTTGGACCAGGCGACTACCACCGCTGGCCGCCATCCCGAGGCGGACATCTTCCTCGATGACGTTACGGTATCCCGCCGTCACGCGGAATTCCGCAAGAATGACGATGACAAGTTTGAGGTAGTTGACGTCGGATCCCTCAACGGAACCTACGTGAACCGCGAGCCACGCAACTCCCAAGTGCTCGAGGTGGGAGATGAAATCCAAATCGGTAAGTTCCGTCTGGTTTTCATCGCTAACCAGAGCTAACTCTTTCGTAGACCGGCCGCGCTTCCTTTCTAGGAAGGGCGGTGTAGTCTACGTATAGCACGATAAGAACTTTTTCAGGACCCCTAAGAGATAGACACAGTGAGCGCAGCAGATTCTTCGGCAGCAGCAGTACGCCGTACCAGCCCCAAAGCTAAAAAGGCTAAGACTATGTCCATTGGCGTGGTTTTGGAGACGCTGAATCAGCAATTCCCAGACGTCACGGTGTCCAAGATTCGCTTCCTTGAATCAGAGGGGCTTATTAGCCCGCAGCGCACGGCCTCGGGCTACCGCCGCTTCACTCAAGAAGATGTGGACCGGCTGCGTTATATTCTTACTACTCAGCGCGATAACTATACGCCGCTAAAGGTTATCCGTGAGCAGCTAGAGGCCATGGATTCCGGTCAGGTCACCGCCATTGTTTCTGCGGGCCATGCCGAAACCCTCCTGTCCCCGCAGCAGTTTAAGGCCCCTGTCGTCACGCGCTTGACTGATGTAGAGGTAGCCACGCAGGCGGGGTCCAGTGAAGATGACGTCGCATCCTTAGTGAAGTACGGACTCATTCACCCAGATGCTGCTGGGTTTTTCAATACCGATGACGTGGCTATTGTCTCAGCCGCCGTGGCCCTCAAGGCTTTTGGTTTCGGTGCCCGTGAGCTTAAGTCCCTGCGCAATAACGCGCGCCGGCAGGCTGACCTGATTTCCCAGGCCGCAGCTCCAGTGGCACACTCAAACTCTGATACTGCACACCAGAAGGCGGAAGAAATCTCCCAGCAGATGACCGCGCTCGTGGTGTCTTTGCATGCGACACTGGTGAAATCAGACCTACGTGACGAATACCAGGCTTAATACACCGTCATTTCCATCTTTGTGGGAGAGTGGTAGTCATGAGTGATGTAACCCTAGAGTTCCACGGAATCCACCAAGTCGGTCCTGAAGATGATGTCTGCGCATTGTTGCGCTGGCCAGAGGAAAACCGCTTGATCCCCGTGTGGATTTCTCCCATTGAGGGCATGCAATTGGCCGCCGCTTTAGATGGGCACCAGCCAAACCGGCCCAACTCGCACGACCTGATCTGCGAGATCCTTGAGGCAACAGGCGGGGTGGAATCCATAGACGTTGCCAACTACCACCAGGGAACGTTCATGGTAGACATTAAGGCTGCGAACGGCGACGTTTATGATGCTCGGGTTAGTGATGCGCTAGCTGTATCCGAATTTTTCAATGTCCCCATTTCTGCCGAGGCGGAGCTCCTCGCGCAGGTATCCGTTTATGCCAGTGATGCGGATCTGAAAGAATATTTCGACTTGGAGATTTCTACCCCTTCTCAAGATGATTCGGAAACTGGCAGCGAAAACGCGGAGTCTTCCACATCGGCATCAGGGAATGCGCAGGCAGATGCGGATTTCGAGGCCATGATGAGATCTTTGGGAATGGAAGAAAAGGATTTCCTTTCGGGGGATGATGAAGAAAAAAGTTAATGACACGCGTGTGACTAATGGTGACAATGTGGTTTGAGAAGTCTAAAGTTGTACTTGAAAGTTGAGCAGACAGCGCTTGACGGGTGCATGCGCTTGGCTTTTAATTGATCTTTAGAACTTCCAACAAACCCCATTGGAGTAATTACGTGAGCATTATCGAGGACTCCCAGTCCGAATCCATCTACGTACAGGAATCACTTTTTGATGTCGGACCTGATGAGGAAGTGGGCTACCGCGTGCCTATTGCCTGCCAGGTTGCCGGCATTACTTATCGCCAGCTGGACTATTGGGCACGCACCAACTTGGTGAATCCGTCCATTCGAACGGCACGTGGTTCTGGTTCCCAGCGCCTGTATTCCTTCAAGGATGTATTGGTACTCAAGATTGTTAAGCGCCTGCTAGATACCGGCATTTCCCTGCAAAATATCCGTTTGGCCGTTGAGTCTTTGCGGGATCGTGGTGTCAATGATTTGGCAGAGCTCACCCTCGTATCAGATGGCACCACCGTGTATGAGTGCCGTTCTAACGATGAGGTAATTGACTTGCTTGCCGGTGGCCAGGGCGTCTTTGGCATTGCAGTTCCTGGTATCTTGAAGGAACTGTCCGGCACCATTTCTTCTTTCCCTTCGGAACGCATCGAAGACTTCGCCGAGGACAACGTCGTCGGGCTCGACGAGCTTGCTGCCCGTCGCAAGCGCAAAACCTCCTAGGCTTCGAACATAAGAATCCACCCTATTTCCCGGCTCACGGGGAAATAGGGTGGATTTTTGATCTCCAAACAACGAGCAGCCTACGTTAAGCGCCCTCGGAACCTTGTATCTCTTCGCGTCGCCGGGCCCTAGCCCAAGGCGCTTCAATCCGGCTTTTAACACGGGCTCGATTATTGAAGTGCCACCTGTGCCTAGCTGTCGGTACCTTTACGGAGATAGAAACAAAGGCACCGAACATAATCGTTTGGTACCGAGGGAAAGGGCAGTTGGATATTAAACGCCTGCGGCCTTAGTTATAGCGCCAGTAAGCTTGGCTTCCTCCGCTGAGTCAACGGTGGTGAAACTATCGGCTGCGGACTTTAGAGCCGCATCCACGTTGCCTTCACCTACGTGCACGACACTGAGGGAAACGTCCTTCGAAGCAGCGTCCTTAAGTGCAGCCGTAAATTGAGCATCATCCATGTCTTGCTCGGTACCTGTAGTCACCACGAGCACCCGCGACTTGTCGCCGCTACCTGCAGCTTGGTCGGCAGCGTTAGCTACAGCCGCTACAACAGCGCTGCGCGTTTGTGGAACACCGCCGGTACCAAAGCCTCCGAGCGTGCCGGATACGGCATTGCCATCACCAAAGCCCAAGTTCTGGCGGTAGCCAACCGTTGCCGTCTCAGAGATGGGTGAAGAATAATTCCACAAGGACACAGCCCCGCCGTCAGCAGCTAGGTCAGACGCGGTGGTGCCCAAGGCCTGGGAGACAGGACCGTAGATGGGAGCCATTGAGGAGGAAGTATCCAAAAGAAGTAGGGTATTTGCAGCCATAGTTAGATCGGGCTTGGGTTGTGCTGCGGAACTAGAAGCTGGGGCGGAGCTCCGTGGAGAGGAAGAACTGGTAGGCGCGGCGGAAGTGGGGACACTGGAGGTCGTTTTCGTGGTCATCTCCGTTGTAGCTTCGCTGCTGCTTTCAACAGCTGCGGGAGCAGCGGTATCGTCCTCATCGGCATTGTCCGTACCTCGCAAGAGGAAGGCCACCAAGGCGATGATGGCCAGAAGCGCGATGACAGCCACTGCAATAACCCATCCCGCTACCGCGAAGGTATTTTTCCCATTTGAATGCCGTGCCATGTGGTGTGTTCCTCCCAAGCAAACTGCCGTTGTTAGTGGCTTATTGTAGCGGGGCGAGTGCCTGATCTATCACAGCGACAAGCCTGGCTCGCAGCGGTTCGGCCTTCTGCGCCAGGGAACGCTGCTGAGAGACATATTCGGCTTTGCCTTCAGGGGTTTCGATGGGCACTACTCCGAGACCCCAGTCACGGCAGTCATAAGGAGAGGCCTCCATGTCTAGGATGCGTGCTTTAATCGCCAAATCCAGGCACTCAAGGAATAGCTTGCCAGGAACCAGAGGGCCCAGCTTCCACGCCCATTTATAAAGATCCATCGTGACGTGTACGCAGCCCGCTTGGTCATTTGCGGGCTGGTCTTCGCGGTGCAGCACGGTGAGGTTAAGCGGACGAGCTGGTGGGGTAAAGAAACGGAAGGCATCGTAGTGGGAACACTTAATTGAGTGTTCATCCACAACTCGGTTTGTGCCTTCTGCACCTAGGCGCAAAGGAAGCGAATGGCGTGGGGTGTCTGTGTGGTAAACCATCGCCCATTCGTGCAGGCCAAAGCAGTCAAAGTGGGCGGGGTTGCTTGCAGAGTGGCGAAGAAGATTCGAGATATAACGAACCGAGCTACCGCGGCGTTGTAGAAAGCCAGCCACATCGACGGTTACGCCGTCTGGGGTGGCGTGGTAGTCGCGCCATTCGGCGTGTGGGGGAGTGCCTTCTAGCGCTATTCCTACACCCGGGTGCCAACGCTTCAAGTGGGAAGGCCGGACGGGGTAGTACTCAAAGAGAAAATCGAAGACAGGGTGATAGCTGCCAGGGTGGCGGAAACGCTCTAAGCGGTCGGTGGCTTGCTTTTCGTGTTGTTGTAGCTGAGCTTGCCAATCATCCGGGCTCAAAGTGTGCACGAGGGCATTCCTCCTTGTCTTAGCGGCCGCGGCGACGGGTGTTTCTACTACCTGTGCGGCGGCGTTGAGATGGGGATATCTTCTTTGCGGGCTTCGCTTGGTTCTGGGGGGTGGCCTGCCCAGGCGGGGGAAGGGCGGGACCATTCGGTTTGCGAGCACCCGTTACCTCCTTGAGCACAGGTGCACCTGCAGGATTATCGCGGCCAGAAATATCGTGCTCAGTAGCTGTGACCCCTGCTTTGTTAATAAGCGCGGATATTTCCTCGCGTTGTTCATCCATGACCAAAGTAACGACGGTCCCCGCCGCGCCGCCACGTGCCGTGCGCCCCGCGCGATGGAGATATGCCTTGCGTTCTGCGGGTGGATCGATATGAACGACGAGGGAAACATCCGCAACATCGATACCGCGCGCGGCAATATCTGTGGCAACCAGCACGGGTACGCTGCCATCGCTAAAGCCCTCGATGGCGCGGGTGCGCGCGCCTTGCCCCTTATCTCCATGTAGCGGATAAGCATTGATGCCAGCACGGCGCAGCTTTTTGACCTGCCTATCCACCCCGTGCTTCGTACGCATGAACATGATGGTTTTGCCCTGGCGAGCAGCAATTCGCAAGGCAACTTCATTCCGCGCCGGACGGTCACCGACGAAAAAGAGATGATGGGACATGGAGTCCACCGCAGCTTGAACCGGAGCTGTGGAGTGGACAATAGGATCGTGGAGGAATTGCTCCACCAGCTTATTGACGTCCCCGTCGAGGGTCGCCGAAAACAGCAATCGCTGACCTGTTGCTGGGGTCAACCGCAGGAGTTTGCGTACCTGGGGTAGAAAGCCCATATCGGCCATTTGGTCGGCCTCATCAAGGGTGGTGATGCAGACCGCATCCAAATGCAGCTTTCCCTGGTTTATGAGATCTTGGGCGCGGCCAGGGGTGGCGACGAGAACATCGACGGGGCGTGCCAGCGAGCGGATATGGTGATTGATATTTACCCCACCCACCACGGCGAGAACTCTCAAGCCAAGCGTTGCCGCAGGTTCATCAAGACGCTGGTAAATCTGGGTGGCCAACTCCCGGGTTGGCGCAAGAATGAGCGCACGGGGATGAGCGGGCTTGGAAGCACCCGTTCCGGCAAGGCGGGCGAGCATGGGTAAACCGAAGGTAAAGGTCTTTCCGGAACCGGTAGGGCCGCGGCCGAGTACATCTTTGCCTGCGAGGACGTCGGGAATCGCGGCGCTTTGGATGGGAAATGGTTCGGTGATGCCTTGGTCACGCAATACGTGCACTAGGCGCTGGGGTAAGCCGAGATCGGCAAAGGTAGTCATTGTTTACCCATACTATCGGCAATAAGGCGGATCGCCGCATTCGTGTGGAAGCGCCTGCTAAATATGGGAAAGGGCCCCGAAGGGCCCCATCAAAGCAATACGAATCTAGTCGGTTTGGGTCAAGCTGCGGTTGCCAGACCACTCGATGTGGAAGGTACCTGGCTTATCGGTGCGCTTGAAGGTGTGTGCGCCGAAGAAATCGCGCTGGCCTTGAATCAGGGCGGCGGGAAGGCGCTCGGCACGCAGGCTGTCGTAATAGGAGAGGGAAGAGGCAAAGACTGGGGCCGGTAGGCCCAGCTGAGTGGCAGCGACAACTACTCGGCGCCACGGATCGATGAGGTCTTCCAGCTCACCCTTGAAGTAAGGATCGAGGATGAGGGCAGGAAGGTCTGCATTATTGTCGTAGGCTGCGCGGATGCGATCCAGGAACTTCGCCCGGATGATGCAGCCGCCACGCCAGATAGTAGCTAGGTCGCGAGGGTCCACATCCCATCCGAATTCCTCGGATCCAGCCTTGATCTCATCGAAGCCTTGGGAGTAAGCAATGAGCTTGGCTGCATAAAGGGCGCGGCGCACGTCTTCAATAAACTCGGCTTTGTCCACGTCCAGCTCCTGGATAGTGCCGGCAGGCAGCTGGCCTTCTTGGGCAGCGCTGCGCTGCGCGGTGGAGGAGGAAAGCGCGCGGGCGAAGACCGATTCGGCGATGCCGGTAATGGGAACACCGAGCTCCAAGCCATTGATGGCAGTCCAGCGGCCGGTGCCCTTTTGACCGGCGGCGTCTACGATGACGTCGACAAGCGGGGCACCAGTCTCCGGATCCTTTTGGGCCAAAACCTCGGCGGTTATTTCAATGAGATAGGAGTCAAGGTCGCCGGAGTTCCATTCGCGGAATACCTCCGCGATCTCGGCCGGCTCCATGCCTGCACCGTAACGCAGTAGCTGATAAGCCTCGCCGATGACCTGCATATCGGCGTATTCGATACCATTGTGGACCATCTTTACAAAGTGGCCGGCGCCATCTGGACCAATGTGGGTAACGCATGGAGTGCCATCAACATTAGCGGCGATGGACTCAAGAATCGGGCCAAGAGTCTCCCAGGATTCCTTCGGGCCACCAGGCATGATGGCCGGGCCATTGAGCGCACCCTCCTCGCCGCCAGAGATGCCAGCACCCACAAAGTGCTTGCCGCGGGCGGCTACGTCCTTCTCGCGGCGAATGGTGTCCGTGAACAGCGCGTTACCGCCATCAATAATGACATCGCCCTCATCCATGGCCTCAGCCAGCTGATCGATGACCGCATCGGTGGCCTTGCCAGCCTTAACCATGATGATTGCCTTGCGTGGGCGCTCCAAAGAAGCCACGAAGTCCTCGATGGTCTCCGAAGGCACGAAATTGCCTTCCTCACCGTGAGCCTCAATGAGCGCATGGGTCTTTTCAGGGCTGCGGTTGTAGACCGCTACGGTATTGCCGTTGCGGGCAAAGTTACGGGCCAAATTAGATCCCATGACCGCCAATCCCACGACGCCAATTTGAGCAAGTTCATTCTTATCAGTCATGCTGCCTATCCTACGTCACTGGGATGCGGTGCTGTCATCAATGGCTAGGCTGGTGGACTATGTCGGATACGCAGAAACTCAATGACTTGCTTCACCTCGCTCATACGCGGGTACTCACTGCAGAAGAATTGGCGTCACTTAATGCCCTCAATGGCGGCCTTGCGGAATTGATAGGGCTGCAATTTACCCATATAGGCCCGCGCGAGGCGCGTGCGAAACTGCAGGTTAAGCCCGAGCATCATCAGCCCTGGGGAGTGGCCAATGGCGGGCTGTACTGCTCCATTGCAGAAACCGTGGCCTCCATCGCGAGCGTGGTGGCTGCCGACGCCCCCGCAGTAGGAGTGAATAATTCCAGTGACTTTATCCGCTCTACGGGACAGGGGGGACTGGAGGCTGTGGCCACACCAGTGCAGCTTGGTAGGCGCACCCACCTGTGGAGCGTTGAGATGCGCCAAGGCGGGGAGCTCATTGCCCGCACCACTTTGCGCACCATGATTTTGCGTTAGCTCACCCGCTCGGCAGTAAAGGACATCCCGTGGGAGGATAGCCGTTCCAAATACGGCTCAGCTAGTCCGGTGGCCGGGGTAAGCACGCCTCCTGTGCGGTCAGAGTCGGCGCGCGATTCGAGAAGGCAGAGTGCAGCCTGGCTCAGCATCATGGCGGTAACCTCGTAGCCAGGGTCGCCTTGTGCTGAGACGGTTGCATGCCAGCGCTCGCCGTCCTCAGTCACGCCGTGGTGGCTGACTTGGAAATGCGCGCCTTCAAGCCCAGGCGTGGGCAGGACCTTTTCCACCACGGGGCGCAAGCGTGATTGGGTGCCATCAAAAAGCAGCTTGGTGGCGAGTGCCAGTCCATAGGCCCGTGCACGACCGGCTAGCCCAGTCCCTGCAAACCACGCTTCCTTATAAAACAAGCGCTTGCCCCACGCCCGCCCAAGCAGAGCGTTGGAGCGGCGCACCACGCGGGTATTAAACATGGACATGAAAAATGGACCCACCCAGCCCACGCCGTCGACTTCTTTGATTTCGAAGTCATTTTGGAGGCCGTCTAAGCGTGGCCCGGCCTTGGGATCCGGGTCTAGTGAGTAAGGATTGTGCAGGTTGCGGGCCACATCTTTATCCGCGTGCGCGGCATGCGAGACCTGCAGGGAAGACTCGATGGTGCCCGGTGAGATTCCGCCTTTGAGCTTGTCGACGACCATCTGCACCCGTGCAAACGGCTTTCCTGCCGCCTGGTAGAGATTGAGCATGCCAATATCCGAGGGGACGGAATCGAAGCCGCAGGAATGAACGATGCGCGCACCTGTAGATTCGGCCACGGCATGGTGGGAATCGATGCTGCGGCGAATAAAGGGAACCTCACCGCACAGGTCAACATAGTCTACGCCATGGCGCGCGCAGGCGGCAACGACGTTATCCCCATAAAGGCTGTAGGGTCCGATCACGGTGATTAGTACCTTGGTATGTTCCACCATGTGCTCCACAGCGTCGGCATCATCGGCGGCGGCGATGGCGATGTCCCAGTGCTGATTGAGTTCATCGCGCAGCGCGGCTAGCACCGGTCGGTTCCGGCCGGCCAGAGTCACAGAGGGCGCGTTAATCGAGGCAAGGTAGCGCGCCACCAATTGCCCGACAAGCCCGGTGGCACCATAGACAGTGATATCGCTCATAGTATACGAGCGTACCGCAGTCTTTAGAGCCAGTGGTTCTTTCGGAACCAAGCCCACAGGCCCACAACGACCACAATCATAATGATAATCGCCATGGGGTAGCCCAAAGCCCAATGCAGTTCCGGCATGATGTCGAAGTTCATACCGTAGATACCGGCCACCAGGGTGGGCGCAGCCCACATGCCAACGACCGCAGAAATGGTGCGCATATCTGAGTTTTGCTGCATGGTTACCTTGGCCACCGAGGCATCGATAAGCGAGGTAAGGCGCTCATCGAAGCTGGAGACCTGGTCTTTGACTACGAGCTCGTGGTCGTTGACGTCGCGCAGATACGAGCGCAATTGCTTAGAAATCAGATCCTTGTGGTCAGAGACCATGGATTTCAGTGCCACCGAAAGTGGGTCGATGGCATGCTTCATCTCCAGCACCTCACGCTTGAACATGTAAATGCGGTCCACATCAAACTTGAGGTTCGGGGTAAAGATTTCTTCTTCCAGCTCATCGACCTCAATGCTGATAAGGCGGGAGATTTCCGAGTAGCGGTCCACCATCATATCCAGGATCTTCCAGGCCATGGCCACCGGGCCAAGCTCTACCAAGTCCTGCTCATCTTCCACGGTATAAGCCAAGTTGGGCAGCTTTGCGCCGTGGCGCACGGTGATGATGAAGTTGGAGCCCATGATCATCTGGATCTCACCGGTGGAAATGATCTGGCGCTTATCCGTTACTTCATCGTGGTCGCGATAGTTCACGGAGCGGGCGACGACGAAGAGCTGGTCATCGTAGCGTTCGAGTTTGGGACGCTGGTGAGCCATAACTGCGTCTTCCACGATGAGTTCGTGAATGCCAAACTGTGAGGCTACCTTGGTCATCTGGGACTCATAGGGCTCGTGCAGGCCCACCCAAATAAATCCGCGTCCGTATTCTTCTATGGCTTCCAGCGCGGAGCTGGTGGAATACTCCCCGGGTAGCGCCTCGCCATCCACAAAGACGCGGCAATGTTCGATGGCGCGCTCCGGTGGTACCGGCAGGGAGGTGGGCTTACTTGGAGGCTCGGGTTTCTTGCGGCCCCTAAAGGGTGAAGGTACGGATGGCATCGTTTCAGCCTCCTTTGCGCGGTAGTGCGGACAAGTTCGCAAAAATTCGACGGCGATTTTATGCAGCGGGTAAATCTTACACCGAAGGCGGGTAATATAATCGAATCTATGCCTACGTGGAAAGAAGTAACCGAAGCTAATCCCGAGCACTCCCATAATTTTGCCCGCAAATGGAAGCTGCTTGCCGCACAAGGCAAGGACATCAATGGCGAGGCCCGGCTTATTGATGCCATGGTCGAGCGCAACTCCACCATCCTCGACGCCGGCTGTGGCACTGGCCGAGTCGGTGGCGAATTGCTTCGCCGCGGCCACAGCGTCGTGGGAGTCGACGTAGATCCCATTCTTATTGAGCACGCAGAGCACGACTTTCCGGACGGCCACTGGTTCGTTGGAGACCTGTGCGAGGAAGAGGTGCCGGAAGGCCCCTTTGATATCGCCGTGTCTGCCGGCAATGTGATGGGCTTTCTAGCAAAAGAAGGCCGCGAGCCCGCTTTGCGCAATATCTTTAATTCTCTCAAACCAGGTGGTCGCCTGGTCACCGGCTTCGGCGAGGGCCGGGGCTGGGAGTTCTCCGACTTTCTTGATATGGCGCAGAAGGTGGGCTACCGAGTCGACTTCACCTTCTCCTCGTGGGACATGAAGCTATTCTCGGAGCATTCCACCTTCCTCGTCGCCGTCCTTTCGCGTCCGGGGTCGGACCTTCTGGCCTAAAAGCGCCTATCGGCTTGGTCGAAGAAATCTACCTCATGGTGGCTCGCTGTGATGTAGGCGCGCTCGGCCCGTGTACGAGTGCGCTCATCCGCCCCGCTGAGAGCCTGCTCGACAATGTCGAGGCTGGCGCGGACTCCGTTGAGGAAGTCTTCACCGCCGTACATGGAAAGCCAGGAGTGATAGGGATGTTCTGGGGAATCGAAATCTGCGAGGTGTAGGCCTACCTCTGCATAAAGCCAGTAGCAGGGCAATACTGCCGCAGCGCCTACCACGTAGTCATCCGTATGAGTTGAACGGATAAGGAAGTCCGTATAGGCGCTAGTAACCCTAGAAGCTGCGGTAGTGATGCCCTCTTGGAGCCAGCCGCGGTGCAGCTCGGCCTCAACCGCCAAGCAATCATGCGCTCCTTCGGCCCAGTGCAGTTGCTGTGCCGCTGCAGGGGCTAGGCTGGCTAGGCGAGCCAAGGCCTTGGAGTAGGCGTTGAGGTACTGGGCATCTTGGTCGAGATAGAACCCAAAGGCTTCTCTATCCAAAGCGCCCGTTCCCAATGCCCGAATAAAGGGCAGAGCCTTGATAGCCTCCCAGTGATTTCCCGCCAGGTCCCACAGACGTTGCGTGTGTGGTCCGGCCGCAGGAACGCGGGGCTGCTCGACTTTTTCTGGTTCCTTCAAGCTGCCGGAAAGGTAGGGCTGTGGCAGGGTAGAGGCCGCCCGCATGAGGCGCTGCGAGCGGTGCAGGTGGTCCACGGGACCGTGCCCTTTGCCCACCTGGAGCGCATCCGCGTGCACAATGGCTTCGTGCAGCCAGTGGGTGGACCACGTAAGCGCTGCGGTGTGGCTATCGCCGGCTCCAAGCCGGGTAGCCAGAGCAGAGGAGAGGGAGCAACCTGTGCCGTGCGTATTCTTCGTGTCCACCCGGCTCGAGGAGACGCGGTGAACGGACCCATCCGGATTCACTACCGCATTGTCTGCGATATCGGAATCGAGGTGACCGCCCTTGACCACAACTGCAGTAGAGGCTTCCTTCGCCCATTGTTTAGCGGTGGCGATGGCCTGCTCGAGGTCGCCTGCCTCCTCGGTGTTGGTGAGAACAGCCAATTCTTTCAAGTTTGGGGTGATGATATCCACCCGGGAACACAGATCTCGCACGGCCTGTTCGGCTTCCTGCTCCAGCAGCCTATCCCCGCTGGTAGCCACCATGACCGGATCCAAGACCACGGGAACATCCTCCGGCAGGCGGCGTAGGAAATCTGCGACCTTGGCGGTAATGGCGGCGTCAGCAAGCATGCCAATCTTTACCGCGTCTATCTCCACATCGTCAATGACTGCTTCTAGCTGCTCTTGCAGAAATTCCACTGGCGGGACATGTACGCTGCGGACGCCCTGGGTGTTTTGGGCTACCAAGGCTGTTACCACATTCATGCCATATCCGCCCGCAGCGGCAATGGACTTTAGGTCAGCCTGGATGCCCGCTCCGCCCGTGGGGTCTGTACCCGCGATGGACAGTACTCGGGGATAGATACCTTTAGGCATGAAAAGCCTCCTTTAGTCGGCCGGCGGCTGCTGCAGGGTCTGCGGCCGCCATGATGTCGCTGACTACGCAAATGCCGTCAAAGTCGCTTCCCGCCAGTTCGTGCGCGTTATGGTCTTTAATGCCGCCGATGGCGACGGAATCAATGCCGCGTTCCCGTGCGGCGCGGGCGAGGGCCGCTGCTGCATCTGGCCCCATCCCCGCCGGGGCGTTCTTCTTCGTGTTCGTCGAATACACAGGGCCAATACCGATGACATCCGGGCGGGCGTCATCCGAAATGGCAGCAAGTTCGGCGTGGTTGCCAATGGACAAGCCGATAAGTTGCTCATCGGACAGCATCCCTCGGGCTTCACGAAAGGCCATGTCATTTTGACCAATGTGTAGATGGCAGCCGAGTTTTGCTGCTACCTCCACGCGGTCATTGATAAAAAGCGGAACATTGCCGAGCACGGCCAGCAGCTCGCGGGCGGTGTGTTCAATCTGCTCATCACTAGCTTCCTTATCCCGCAGCTGGACGACGCTAACCCCACCGCGTACAGCTTCCTTCACGATGCGAACCACGTTTTCTCGCCCGCCTGCCAGATCTGGATCTGTGACAAGGTAAAGCGACCAGTCGATTGCCATTTAAACCCCTTCGACGTCTGTGAGCTTGATTAGTCCCTCGATGTCCGCCGTCGGGACATCGTAGAGCGCGTCCAGCCAAGCAACGGCAAAGGAGCCTGGCGCGTGGTGCTTTTCAGCTGCCACGCTGCCTGCGGCTCCCACGTGTGCGTGGGCCGCGATGATTGCTTCGAAAGGATCCTCCCACGCCGCCAAATATGCTGCGCAGATAGCACCGAGTGAACAACCAGTACCAATGACGTTTTGGAGCATCGGATGACCGGAGTGCAGGAAGGCAGCGCGCGTGGTTTCACCGGCGTGGACGATAAGATCGCGTGGGCCGGAAATGGCTACTACAGCGCCAGTGTCCCGGGAAAGCGCTAGTGCGGAATCTAACGCGGCTTCCACTTCATCAGTAGATTCGACACCGCGGCCGCCCTGTCCGGTACCTGCGAGCGCAATGATTTCTGAAGCATTGCCGCGGATTGCCCCTGGGCCAAGGGGCAGCACTTCGTGCATGAACTTGGTGCGTTGGGGGAGACCGCCGGCGCCTACCGGATCGAGTACCCAGGGGGTCTGTCCGGCATTCGCACCCGCGATGGCCTCGCGCATGCCGCCGTATTGTTCGGAGCTAGGCGTGCCACAGTTGATGAGAACACCGCCGGCTACCTGTGCAAACTCGCGGGATTCCTCCGGAGTATCAACCATCGCCGGGCTGGCGCCAACGGCCAAGAGGGCGTTGGCGGTGACGTTGGAAACGACCTTATTGGTCAAACATTGAATAAGTGGTGTGGACTCGCGCACGGCATCGTGTGCGCGGAGAAAACTATATCCCACAACTATCCCTTCGCTAGTTCTAACTGAGTGCAGGTTCGATGGGTATTTCTCAGCCGCACCGTGTGCGGCACCCCATGTTGCGATTCTCAGCCTAACAAAGGTCACGGAAACTATGTGCGAAAATCGGCGCTCCAGTGCCCAGTTGGTGTGGTGCTATCGCTATCAATGAGTAACGACAGGAAAATAGAACATCGCCGCCCTTGCCCTGCATTGAGGCAGGAGGGCGGTGATGCGGTCGAGGAGTAATTACTTCTCGTTCTTGTTAATGATGTTGCGCGCGATGCGCTGCTGAGTGGTGATTTCTAGGTTGCCGCGGTCGCGGGAAAGAATATTGGTAGCCCAGTTCACCAGCACGGCCAAGCGGCTGCGCAGACCAATGACGTAGGTCAGGTGCAGGCCGAGCCATGCTACCCAACCAGCAAAGCCACCGAATTCGGTCTTGCCCAGCTTAACGACGGCGTTGAAGCGCTTGACGATTGCCATGGAGCCCTTGTCAAAGTAGTCGAAGGCTTCCTTCTCATTAGCGGTAGATTCCTCGTCCACCTTGGCCTGAATGAGCTTAGCGACGTGCGCGCCACCTTGGATTGCAACCTGTGCCAGACCTGGCAGGCGGTTGAGGGAGATCATGTCACCGACCATGTAGACGTTATTGTGCTCGCCCACAGTCAGATCTTCGTTGACGGAGACGCGACCTGCGCGGTCTGCCTCGACGCCAGCCTGCTCTGCAACTATCTTGCCCAGCGGGGAAGCGGCCACACCAGCGGACCAGATCTTGGTAGCACCCGTCAGGGTGGTCTCCTCCTCGGTCTTCATGTCCTTATAAGTGACGGTATCCGCGGTCACATCGGTCACCATGGCGTTGAGGTGAACCTGTACGCCTTCCTTTTCCAAGGTGCGCTGTGCCTTGCGGCCCAAGCGCTTGCCAAACGGCGGCAGTACCTGTGGGGCGCCGTCAAGCAAGTAGATCTTGGCGGAGGTGGTCCCGTAGTTGGAGTAGACATCGTTGAGGGTGCGGTTTGCTAGTTCGGCAATCTGGCCGGTCAGCTCGACGCCGGTTGGGCCAGCACCAACGATGATGAAGGTAAGCAGGCGCTCGCGCTCCGCTGGGTCATCGGTAAGCTCAGCCTTCTCAAACGCGGAGATGATGCGAGAGCGCAGCTCGAGGGCATCGTCCAAGGTCTTCATGCCTGGGGCGAACTCGGCAAAATGGTCGTTGCCAAAATAGGACTGACCGGAGCCCGCTGCAACCACCAGGGAATCATATGCGTAAGTGCGGGAGAACTCATCCTGCTCAGCAGTGACGGTCTGGTCAGCCAGGTTGATATCGGTAACCTCGGCGTTGACGAAGTGAACATTATCCTGATCGCGCAGCAGCTGGCGGGTGGACGGGGCCACCTCACCGGCGGAAATCATGCCTGTTGCTACCTGGTACAGCATCGGCTGGAACAGGTGGTGGTTCTTCTTATCGATGAGAGTGATTTCTACATCGGCGTTCTTTAGCTTCTGGACGGTGTTGAGACCACCGAAGCCAGCGCCAACCACGACAACGTGGTGACGGCCACCATTGGGACGATAAGCGGTATCAGTCATGGATTTATTGCGACCTTCCTCAAGAAAGCTAATGTTTTGTACCCATTCAGTGTAAACACTTCTAACAGAACGTGCATACTCATTGACTGATAAACTTCCGTGCATCGTTATTATTTTCGCGGCAGGAACCATTGCGCCTGTGCGGAGCGCCTAAGCCGAGGTGCGTGCCAAGCTGACTAAGGTAATTGCCGATAGTGACTTCCTCCGCCCACCAAGGAGCGCACCTGGCATTATGAGTTTTATCCGCCCCGAGCATTTGAGCTCCATCGATGCAGATTCCTGGCCCAATGTGGCTACAGTCCCTTCATCTCGTTGGCCTGGTTTAAAGGCTCGCCGTGCAGAGGCTGAATTTGCCAAGGCTTGCGATGACGCCGGATTGGAACTCGACTTGGAAGTAGAGGGCGGACCAGATCTCAAGGTCGGACACGATGCCTTGTTTGAACGAATCGCCGCCAGTGGATGGCTGGGGTTCGCAGAAAGCTTTATGGCAGGAGAGTGGTCCGTCAGCTCGTCCTCCCAGCTGGTAAAAGTGCTTGGGCGGTTGCTGGGGGTGGGATATCTTCCCAAGGCCAAGATGCTAGGCGCCGGCAATTCGGAGCCAGGGGAGTTGCCGATGGAGTTGGTCCGGCTCTATTCCGGTGATGGTTTAAGCCATGTGGGTGGCATCTTTTCTAGCGGTGTGCCGACGACCATTAGGGAGACAGTAGAAAGCTATAGCCCCAAGGCCGGCCGCAAGGAACCGAAAAGCCACTTCGTGGATGTCACGACGCTAAGCGAGCCCACGAGTGTGGACAGAGATGATTTGGGCGATGCCCAGCGTCGCGCCGCTGATTGGCTTCTCGACGTCACTCGCACCGGCGCCGGAACCCACCTATTGGTGTACCCAGCCGCTGGAATGCAGCCTGCCATGCGCGCAACCAAGCGGCGCGCAACGGTAGACGTATTGACCAGCGACGTAGATCAGATAAGTCATATGCGTGAGGCGCTCGTGCTCGAGGGGGCAGATGATTCCATCCATGTGGAACGCATTCCCGGGGTTGTCCCAAATCCCAAGCAATGGCGCGGACACTATGACGCAATCGTCACCGTGGAAAAGATAGAACAGCTTAGCCCACAGGAGCGCAAAGAGTATATTCGCGCAGTCGACCGGTTCTTAACCCCTAATGGCCGGGCAGGAATTCAGTCCCTTGTGGCGACCGAAGCAATGACCGACGCCGGAAAGGCGTCGATTCAGGCCTTGCGTGCATATGTGTGGCCTGCACTGGACTATCCGCTTACCGCGGAGCTGCACCAGCTCGTCGATAAGAACTCGAACCTGCGCATCGTATCGGAAACACACGTGGGGACACACTACCTAGAATCTTTGCGTCAGCAACGATCCTTTTTTGATGGGCACCTGCGGGAGGCCGCGGCGGCTGGGTTCGACCCAGTATTCCGCCGCCTGTGGACCTTCCAATTTGCCCTCCGCGAGGCCTTAATGACGCTCGGAATGATTGACGCGGTGCAATTCGGATTGGCCCACCGCAACCGTGGGGGACGACGCTAGGCGGGCGGTAGCTCGTCGAAGTTTTTCATCAGGTCCGCGCTGGGCACAAAGAAGTTGGTGCCAGTAAGAGCGGTGGAGAAGTCTAGAATGCGGTCGTAGTTCCCCTCCGGCTTGCCGATGAACATATTGCGCAGACGTTCCATGACGTTTTCTGGATCCTTTGCATAGCCGATGAAGTAAGTACCCATCTCACCAGCAGCAAAAGAACCAAAGACCATATTCTCGCGGTAGATATCTTCCTCAAGGTCGTTGAGAGCAACGTGAGAATTGGAAGGCTTAATACCATCATCGAGCTCGATATCGTCAGCCTTGGTGCGACCAATGACCTTTTCTTGCTCTTCGGTGCTCAGCTCGTTCCACTTGTCGAGGTCGTGGATATATTTTTGTACGGTGACATAGGAGCCACGAGGGTAATCGGCGGCGTCGTCAAGCAATACGGTATCCAAAGCTTCCTCGGCGAGGGGATTGGCGGTGCCGTCTACAAAGCCGAGCAGGTCGCGCTGGTCAAGGTATTTAAACCCCTGGGTCTCATCGATGACCGTTGCAGCCTCACCCAGCTGATTGAGTACCTGGCGAGCCATTTCGTGGCACAGGTCATAATTATTGGCACGGAAGTGCAAGAGAATATCGCCCGGTGTTGCCGGTGCCTTATGTGCGGCGTCAATAGCAGCAAATTCCTTGAGGTGTTCGGGCATAGGTGCGCTGGTCAAACGAGGCCACATGGAGGCGCCAATGCCGACTACGGTATAAAGCTCGCCGTCGTTATAACGGAAGTTTACGGACTTAAACAGTCCAGCGAACCCCGAAAGCATATCGCGGGTGGCTTGCTCGCCGCCATCCTTGATCTCAAGGACCAAGAAGAGCGCTGCGCGGGAAGGCTTATCTACTACATGCTGAATCGTCATAATGCCGATTTTACGCACCCTTAAGGGGCACAGAATGCTAGCGGGGGACAAATCGCGGGCAATGGAGATGCGGCGAAGAATTCATTGCGCGCGATTGCGCACTAGGGGAAATGGCACCCAGATAAAATGACATAATGTACATTATCGGACATTTATCCATTGTTGGGCAGTTCCTCATTTATACCTTGGCATACCTCGAGCCTTCTGGTCGGTCTTATCAGAATCCCCGCCTGCTCCTTTTATTGCGGCGATTATCTTCGCTCCGCCTTCTGCTGTGAAGCTCTGCTTTGCGATGTCGCGCAGTTGCCGCGACACACTCCAGTGGCCACTGGTCCGCCAAGCTGGCTGGCTAATCCTATTGAGGGCCGCCGGTATGCAGTCTGCCTCTGCGACGCCAGGCGCCTTAACTATTAAGCACTATTGAGCCCCTCCGTACCACGGGCGCCAGCCATCTATGGCGTGTGGCTCCCGATGGGTGGTCGGACGGGTGGATTTCGGCAAAAATACGCCCTACTGGAGCATGTAATCACACCACTATATAAAGTCACATTGACGATATTCGGGGCAACTACCGCTCGCTTTGGATGTCTTATTTAACGATTACGGTAAGCACTCCACAGCTGCCATATAGTCAAAAGCGCCAAGCAGGCAGAAATCGCTACGATGACCCACATGTGTTGAACGGCTACGAAAATGGTAAAGCCGATGACTATAAGAAGGCGCAGCCACATAAACGGGATCATTTGGCGGGTGTTCATAGGCTCGTCCTTATTAGTCCTTCTTGAAGGAAATGCGAAGATTGACCTCGCCCTTTTCCTCGACCTTTGCTGCCAACATTTCCGGGGTTTCTACGCCATAATCAAGGCGGTTAATTGGAACGGTGCCGCCGATGACGATGTTATCCCCGTCGCGGAGAACGTCAAAGTCTTGGGAAATCTCGTGTGTCTCATCCTTGATGGTCAAGTCACCGGTGAGCTTTACCGTGCCAATGGTGCCGTCATCTGGGACGTCGGCAAGCGAAGCGGGTTTGGTGAGCTTAAAGGAAGACTCCGGGAAAAGTTGCGTCTCAAAGAGTTTGGACTTCATGTTTTGGTCGCGGACCTTTTTATCCGTAGACAACTCATCCATATCCACGGTGACCGTCGCGGTTTTGAGGGTGGAATCAGAAATTTCTGCCTGACCGGTCACCTCGGTGGTCGAACCAGATGTGGTGGTCTTTTCTGCAGGTAGAATCTCATTGAAGGTAAAACCAACCGAGGTATGATTATCAGCACGCCCCTTGGCTACCTGCCAGGATCCATCTAGTTCCGTAGACGCGGCCTTAGCTCCATCGGCGGAAATAGGCTCTGTTTTTACACCGGCGCCCTTGAGAAGCGAATACACCATAGGGCCAATGGCCACGGCGGTGAGCAATACAATGAGCACCACAAAGATGGTGATGACGAGCTTGCGGTTATAAAAAAGCTTTTTCATCTTCTATCGAAGTCCTTCTAGGCGTCGGGCCAGGGCAACAAGCTCTTCGCACAAACCGGCAAGCTCCTGCGCACTAGCGCCTTCCTCCGCGGCGGTATTGATATCTTCTGCGGAACAACGTAGTTCAAAAAGTCCGTCGCGCAAACTTTCTGCCTTCTCCGGAGTAAGGATCACAGCGTTAGCGGGAATTCCCGTGCCACTAACATTATTTCTTTGCTCATACGCGCGCTGTTTGCACGAGGCGCTGCAGAATTTACGTGGCCGCCCTCTACCGCCTTGATCAATGTCCTTCCCACACCATTGGCAGGAACCGACGTTGCGTTCACGACTAGCTGTACGGATCACCCGATACATTTTAGTGCATTTTAGGCGGGCTGGGAACAAAGACGCGAGGGTGTTCGTTATAATAAGTAGCTCTTAGGCGAAGTTTTGCTTCGCACTCAATCAGGGATCTCTTTGAAAAGGATGATGTTGCATGGCAGATCGCGTACTCCGTGGCAGCCGTATGGGCGCAGTCAGCTACGAAACCGACCGCGACCACGACCTCGCACCACGCCAAATGGTGAAGTACCGCACCGAAGACGGCGAGATTTATGAGGTGCCTTTTGCGGATGATGCTGAAATCCCTGAGGAATGGATGTGCAAAAACGGCAAGCTAGGCCACCTTGTAGAAGGTGAAGGCGTTGAGTCTAAGCCGGCTAAGCCGCCACGTACCCACTGGGATATGCTGCGTGAGCGCCGCTCCATTGAGGAGTTGGACGAGCTCCTAGAAGAGCGCATTAACCACCTGCGCTCCCGCCGCCGTTCCGCAGCCCGCCTGCTAAAGGAGCAGCAGGAACAGCAGCAAAAGAACTCATAAGGTTCTGCGGCAGCTAAAGGCCCGTACCTCCTTAGGTTTACTAAGAAACGGTACGGGCCTTTAGCGTTGAAGCATGGGCTACTTCTTCAACTGTGCAATCTGGTGCTTTGCTAGGTGAGCAATTTCCCCGGCGAAGTCAGATGCCCAGCCGGCGCTCTTGCGGGCCTGCACGCCTAGATCGTGAATGGAGCCATCCTTGACTTCACGATTGACCAGCTTGGATACGGCGTCGCCGAAATCCTGCAGCTGCTCCGTGCGGTGGGCAACGCCCCACTTGGTTACCTCTAGCAGGGAATCTTTCACGAAGGAACCATCAAGCTTGGACTCGCCGTATTCGCGCTCGGTGAAGGTAATAGGAACCTCGCGGACATCGAAGCCGGCCTTAACCGCGCGGAAAGCCAGATCCACCTGGAAGATATAGCCCGCCTTGGATAGCTCGTCGAAATCAATGGATTCGAGGAGTTCGCGGCGGAAGGCACGATAACCGGCGGTCATATCGGACAGGCCAGCGCCCAGCGCCACGGAGATGTAGATATTACCCAAGCGGGAAAGGTACTCGCGAGAAGCCGGCCAGTTGACGGTCTCGCCGCCCGGAATATAGCGGGAGCCGATCACTAGGTCCGCACCCTTGTCTACCTCTTCTAGCAGCAAGTGGAGCTGTTCCGGCGCGTGGGAGCCATCTGCATCCATCTCGCACAGTACCTGGTAATCACGCTCCAAGCCCCACTCAAAGCCAGCGATATAGGCGCCTAGCAGGCCACCCTTGCCTTCGCGGTGGAGAACGTGGATATGGTCATCCTGCGCTGCGAACTCATCGGCCTTGTCGCCGGTGCCATCGGGCGAGTTATCGTCCACGATGAGGATATGCACCTCTGGGACCGCCGCGCGGACGCGTCCAGTAATGAGAGGGAGGTTTTCGATCTCGTTATAGGTCGGGATGATGACCAAGGTCGAGGCTTCAAGCGTGCTCACAGTGTTTATGCTCCTACGTATGTATCTGTGCCGGAGCGGCGCGGGGTGCGTCGCAGGCGGTTTGTGCGCAAAGCTACCAGTGCGCAGACTGTTCCAATAATAACCATGAGCCATTGCAGGGGCGAACCAAACCTAACGGAAAAGGTCTCGCCGCTACGCAAAGGCAATTGCTCCACGAGAGCGGCCGGCGTGAAAATTTCCGTGGACTGGCTGACGCGGCCATCGGGGTGAACAATGGCAGATACTCCAGAGGTCGCCGCCACCACCACGGCACGGTCTGTTTCCATCGCACGCAGCCGGCTCATGGCCAATTGCTGGTAAGTCATATCCGAGTAGCCAAAGGTGGCGTTATTGGTTGGCGTAGTCAGTAATTGTGCGCCATTTTTGACCGATTCTCTAAAGGCGTTGTCGAAAGAGACTTCGTAACACGTTGCCACGCCTACCGGCACGCCCGCCATGGAAACCACACCTGGACCATCGCCGGGTTTGAAGTCCCCGGCAAAATCCACGTAGTCAGAAAATTTGGCAAAGAAATCCCGCATCGGCATGGTCTCACCGAAAGGCTGCAGGTACTTCTTATAGTGGTGGTCCCCTACCGCGTGGCCAGGGGCAAAGACCTGCATTGTATTGCGGGCGCCCACGTCATCGCGCGTAGCGGTGCCAACCAGAACGGGGGCATCAATCGCATCAACGGCACCACTGATTGCCGCGGCTGCCCTACCGTCATGGAAAGGATTGATATCGGATGAGTTTTCAGGCCAGATGACGAGGTCGATGTCCTTGTCGCGCGCGGCCAGCTTCTTCGTTTCAGCCACATGATTATTGAGAACCGCTTGCCGCTGCCCAGCAAAATCTAGGCCCATGCGAGGCACGTTTCCTTGAATGGCAGCAACCTTTGCTTCACCGACAATGGAGTCGTCGCGGTTGATGCTCAAGCCCGCTACCGTCGCGGTCGCAAGGGGAAGAATAACTGTCACCAGTGCGACGGCCTTGGCCTTCCACCCGCGTTGAATCACCAAGGCGGCGATTCCGCAGCCACACAGTACTGTGGCGACGGTGATAAGCGAGGTGCCACCCCACGGCGCTAGCTTGGCTAGCGGCCCGTCGATTTGCCCCCAAGCCAGTTTGACCCAGGAAAAACCACCGAAAGGTAGAGAAGAACGCAGCACCTCCACCGCGAGGTAGACGAACGGGAAAGCAATAAAACCGTACTTCCACCGTGCCACCGCAGCGCCGCCAAAGCCCAATAGGATGGCGTAAACCGCAAGCCATACTGCCAACGCAATATACGGCCCGCTTCCCACCAATTCACCGATCCAGGGCAAGGTGAGAAGATAGAGCACGAGTGAATGCGCTACCGCGAGTAGTGCGCCCAGACGGGCGGAGACGTGCCTAGTTCCCCAAGGCATCAAACTCACATAGAGCAAGCCCATACCTACTACTGCGGCCCACCACCAGCCGCGGGGCTCAATGGCGGCATAAGTAAGCAGACCAGAAAGGCCCGCCACTAAAAGGCGGGCAAGGATAGGCAACACTAGCTCTTGCCGCCCTTGGTCTCGCCACCGGCAGGGCCAAAGTCATCCGGATCTAGGTTTTCAGTCCACCGGCGAATCTCTTCCTCATCCAAGACCTCATGTGGGCCAGCGTCCTGAGTACTCGGGTGCCCGCTGTGTGCGGCTTGTCCGCGGCCGAAGGAGACAAAATCGCCATACGTGTCATGCTGCTGCGCCATCGGGGTTGCCTCGTAGATCTTGACACCCATATTCTCGATCTTGCGGTACAAAGACGCTGCCATAACTGTGCGGATGATTGCACGGGTGGGCGATAAAATAAGTAGGGCGCCGAGAATCGTGGTTAGGAAGCCAGGCAAGGAGAGCAACATGCCGCCTACCAAGGTAAGACCTACGTTGCTGGCAGTCTTGCCCATATTGCCGCCGCGGACAACGTAAGTGCCGTCTCCTGTGCGTTCGACCTGCTTTCCCATCAAGCGCCGGACTTCAATGCCGGCGATGGACATTCCGAAAAACATGGTGACAAAGAGCGCGATTAGCGCCCAACCTACACCGATCCATGTGGATACAGCCCAGAAAGTCAGGGTTTCTGCGACCATGTAGAGAGCAAAATAGAAAAACGGCATGGCCTCAGTTTAACGAGGCAGACTGAAAATGCGCTGGCAACACTCGTGAACTATGCTGCAGCTGCGGCAGGTTAAACTGGTGCGCATGTTTACTCCTGCGCTTTTCGACGACCCTCAGTACGGCACGTGCACCCGCATCCACGTTGCCGGCGGCAGCACCCACGCCCCAGATTGGGTAACTTTGGCAGAATGCGCCAGTGATTGCGCGGATGGATTTGTGTACATCGACCGGTTTTCTGCCATCGAGCTGCGCGGAATTACGGATGCGGAGGCGCTTAAGCGGCGGCTCCAGGGCCTGCATCTACATGCCGCCACGGTGCCGGTGCTGGCCTCACCCCTATCGGCAGCGGCCAAGCAGGCGGCCCAAGATATTGCGGCTGAATTGGGTGCGATAGAAGGCGGGCCAGGTCTTGCAGTCATCGCGGAAGAGGATAGCTTGCCCGCGGGTGCCGCTGGTGTGAGTTTAAACATCGACAAGGATGGTTCTTTGCACCTTGGGCGCTCCCCGCTTGTCGACGCCCCTACTGCCCCACTTACCCCACACGCCGCCGCCCGTCATTATGAGGAAGCACTCCAGCGCGCGGAGGCCGAGGAACACACAAGCTCCGCCCTGGCAGAACCCGGCCCCATTGGCTGGCTGGATGAGCATCTGCCTGCGGGCATCGTTGATCTGGGCGCAGGCGTTCATAAAGGCGCAATTCCAGCCGAGTTTGCACAGCTCATTGGGCAGCTGGAGGTAGACATCACCGTCACCCCGTGGGGTGGATTAGTCTTTCACAATATCGCTGAGGGCGATGCCGAGGTGGTTCTGCGCGTACTCGCCCCGCGTGGATTCATCTTCGACATCAACTCCCCACTGCTTCGCGCACAGCAGCAGGATCGCAGACTCTAGCGTGGCATGTGACGCCAGATTGGGCGCGGCACGAGGCGAATGATCCACGCTAGGGCCTGTAGAGCTCTGGGGATCCAGATGGTGCGCGAACGCGGTCTACCGCGCCGTGCATCGTGGTCTATGCAGCTGACCACGGCCTCGGCCACATCCTCTGGACGCACCGAAAGCGGCGCCGGTTTCATTCCTTCTGTCATGCTGCCAATCACGAAGCCGGGGCGTGCGGTAATGAGTCCTAGCCGACTGCCGTGCAGCTTATCGGCCAAACCTTGACAGAAGGCGTCAAGACCAGCCTTGGTAGAACCGTAGACGTAATTCGCTCGACGGGCCCTCCACCCTGCGATCGAGGAAAACGCGATGATGTGGCCGCGCTGCATGCGCTCAGAAACTAAGGTGAGCAGGGAAATCTGCGCCGCGTAATCAATCGTGGCGATGTCGACCGCGTGGGAAGCATCGCGTTCCGCTCGCTCCTGGTCACCCAGGATGCCAAAGGCTACAACCGCAATCTCCAGAGGTCCTGCTAGCTCTATCGCGCGATCGACAACTCCAGCATGGGACGGAAAATCTGCGGCGTCGAAATCAAGCAAGTGCACGCTGCGCGCGCCCGCCGCCCGCAACTGCTGTTCTCTACCGTCCATTCCGTGGGTGCCACGAGCAGCGAGCACAATGTCCTTACCGGGAGCCACCCGCCGAGCTATTTCGCCGCCGATATCACTGCGACCGCCAAGTATTAATACGCCAGCCATTTAACGGACTTCACGCGGAGCTAGGTTGAGGGACTCGTAGCCATCGCTAGTAAGCACCACGATATCCTCCAAGCGCATGCCCCACTTGCCTTCCACGTAGATGCCCGGCTCAATGGAAAAGGCCATGCCTTCTTCCAATGTGAGGTCATTGCCTTCCATAATGAACGGCTCTTCGTGCGTAGATAGACCAATGCCATGTCCGGTGCGGTGGACAAAGTTGTCGCCCCAGCCGGCTGCAGCGATCGCCTTGCGGGTGATGGCATCGATCTCGGCGGCGGTGCTGCCGGGGTGGGCTGCGGCGCGGGCGGCTGCTTGGGCGTCGGCAAGCACGGCATGAGCATCCTGAAAGTCCTGCGGTGCCTTGGAAACGTCCCCGCCGACCACGTAGGTGCGGGTGCAATCGGAGTGGTAACCAGAAGGCAAAGTGCCGCCGATATCGACGACGACTGGCTCGCCCTCCGCTAACACACGGTCCGAGAAACTATGGTGCGGGTTGGCGCCGTTCGGACCCGAGCCGACAATCACGAAATCGATAACTATGTGCTCTTGCAAGATGAGCTCTTCCAATTTCTGAGCCACCTCCGCCTCGGTGCGGCCCGGCTGGAGGAGTTTTGGCACCTGTGCGTGGACCGCATCGATGGCCTGGCCAGCCTTGCGCAGCTCAGCAATCTCAGCTTCATCCTTGCGGGTAAAAAGCTCCGCCAGCGCGTAGGTAGCCAACTGATAATTAGCGTGTGGGATCAGATCCTGAAAACGCAGGACGTGATCTGCAGTCAGCGACTGCCCCAGGGCCACGTTGTTTAGAGCAGCGCCTGCACCATCTAGTGCTAGCTCATAGGGATTATCGCCGTCGTTCCAACCCCGCAGCTCTACATCCAGCTCTCCTACCGGAGCGGCCTTGATATCGGTGATATCGGTATTAGGCGCTGCGATCCAGGCCTTGCCTTGCTGCGGCACGACCAAAACGGTAAGGCGCTCGTGCGAGGAAACCCAAGAGCCAGTGAGATAGGCAAAGTCTGGACCCGTACCGATGAGGAGCAGATCGATGTCCTTGTCCTTAGCGGCCTGTTGCGCGGCCTGCAGGCGCTGGGCGTAGACATCAGCGGAAAAAGTTTGAGTAACAGTCATATCCCAAAGTCTACTCGCCCAAGCCGCGGCCTCTAGGCGCCAATGGCTACCACACCGCGCTGAATGGCATCGATAGCCCGACGGGCATTGCGCTGAATCTCGCCGTCATAGCCGGTCTTCGCCACCTGCTGCAGGAGGTCAATGACCTGCCGGCACCAGCGGACAAAATCACCGGGGGTAAGTTCGGCGCCGGCTTCATTAGCGGCAGCCATGCAATAGCCCAAGGGGGCACCGGCTGCCCATTGGTGGACGGCCAGGGCGAAACCAGCCTCCGGCTCACGAGTGGGCGGCAGACGGTGGCGCTGCTCATCGGCGGTGAGTTCGGTATAAACGCGCCACGTGCCATTCATGGCATCGGCCATGCGCTCGGTAGCTGCTTCCGGCTGCCCACTGGTAGCCTTGCGGTTTTCGAAACAGCACAATGAAGCAACGCCGGCAAGCTCGGCAGGATCCAGCTCATCCCAAATCCCGCGCTTCAAGCACTGTGCCACCAGCAGATCGGATTCGCTGTGGATTTTGGCTAAGCGTTCTCCTTCCTCTGTAATTACTGGCGTGCGTTCGGAGCCCACCCCAGTAAATTCGACGTAATCCATCTCAGCCAAGAGGTCCACAATGCGCTCAAAGGTGCGGCCCAAAGTATCTGTAGCCTTATTTACCTTGGACTGGAGCTTGTCTCGGTCACGCTCGCGCCGCGCGAGCTTTTGTGCCAAGCCCGCCAGCTGCTCGCGATCAGTAGCCGGCCACTCGTGCGCGGGATGAGCGCGTAGCTGATCGCGCAACTGCCCTACCCGCTTATTGGGCCGAGTACGGGGCTGCGACTTCATTCGCTTGGGGCGGTCGAAGTGCTCTCGGTGCAAGACATCCTGCACATAACGGGTATTGCGCCGCGGATTCTTGCGTACCGGCTTGGGGATTTTAATGCGCCCCACCTGAATGGGAGGATTATTGATCCCGGCGGCGTCGATCCGACCAGACCACCCAGATTCCGTGGTAATCCACGGGCGGGGATCAGCGGTCTGGTTAGCGGGCGTGACAACCGCAGCGAGAATAGGGCGCTTCTTGCCGGGCATGGCGATAACATCACCTAGCTGCAGACGCCCCAGAACCGCAATAACCTCTTGGTTGCGTTGGTTAGCGCTATCGATTTTGGACTGCTTTTCTTCAGCGCTGAGTTCGCGGCGCAGGCGGACGTAGTCCATCAGTACCTCGGCGGGATCTTCCCCGTCTTTGGCAGGAGGTGCTAGCGACGCCACGGCATCATCCAGCTGGCTGCGCAGCTCGCGTACTCGATGTTCCGCGCGCTCAATTTCACGGGTTTCTTCCACCACCGAGCCATCGGCTTGGAACTGGGCAAAAGACTTTTCCAGCAAACGAAGAGAGTCTTCGAACCCAAGCATGCCCAGCAAGTTGATCGCCATATTGTAGCCCGGCGCAAAGGTGGAAATGAGAGGATAGGTACGGGTAGAAGCAAGGCCAGCTACTTGACGCGGATCCATTGCGGGGGCCCATTGCACGACTGCATTGCCCAAGGTATCGATGCCGCGACGACCCGCGCGGCCAGTTAGCTGCGTGTACTGGCCCGGGGTGAGATCAACGTGGGCCTCACCATTGAACTTGATGAGTTTTTCTAGCACCACGGTGCGAGCCGGCATATTGATGCCGAGAGCCAGGGTTTCGGTAGCGAAGACGGCGCGGACGAGGCCGCGTACGAAGAGATCTTCCACGATGTGCCGGAAGGCCGGCAGCATACCTGCATGGTGTGCCGCAAAGCCTCGGGAAAGGGCTTCGCGCCAGCGCTTGAAGTCTAGGACCTGGAGGTCTTCTTCGGGGATACCTTCTACACCAGCATCGACGATTTCTTTGATCTGCTGCGCTTCTTCTTGGGAGGTAAGCACCATGCGGCTGCGCAGGCATTGATACAGTGCGCCATCGCAGCCAGCGCGGGAGAAAATGAAGGTAATGGCCGGCAGCATGTCTTGGGACTGGAGTACTTTGAGCACCTCGGGGCGGCCCAAGGGGCGATAGCGATCCTGCTGGCGAGAAGCGCCGGAGCGTCCCCTTCCCTTTCCGCGGAATTCACTACGCCCGCCGCCCTTGTGGCGGGCGCGGGCGCGAAAGCCCTTGCCGGATTTATAGTCTGCGCGACCGTCGTCGGTATCGCCGGCCTCAAGGCGCTGGATTCTACGCTCCAGCTCGGTGTTGACTTGTCCGCCGGATTCGGGTTCGAAAAGCGGATAAATCTTACGTCCCAGCATCATCCACTGGTCGAGCGGAACTGGGCGGTGTTCGGAAACGATGACGGTGGTATCGCCACGCACAGTGGAAAGCCAATCGCCGAATTCTTCCGAATTGGACACTGTGGCAGATAGACCAATGATGGAGACATGATCTGCCAGGTTGAGGATTACCTCTTCCCACACTGCGCCGCGCGAAGCATCGGCCAAAAAGTGGATCTCATCCATGACCACATGGGTAAGGCGATCTAGTGCTGCGGATTCTGCGTAGATCATATTGCGCAGCACCTCGGTGGTCATAACGACGATCTCTGCATCAGAGTTGATTGATACATCACCGGTGAGCAGGCCGACGGCTTCCTCACCATGTTCCTCAACCAAGTCGTGATACTTCTGGTTGCTCAACGCCTTAATCGGCGTTGTGTAAAAGCATTTGGTTCCCCGGCTCAATGCTAGCGACACCGCAAACTCGCCCACGATGGTCTTGCCGGCGCCGGTCGGCGCGCACACCAGGACGCCGTGCCCATCTTCCACGGCTTGGCAGCCCTTAACCTGGAACTCATCCAAGGGGTATGGCAGGGCTGCAGAAAAAGAATCTAGATGAGTTTCAGTCATGACTCCCCAGGCTACCCGTGCCTAGAGGACATCGTCGAAAAAGCCGCCGCTGTTCGACGAAGTCCCGTTGCTGCCGGTGGTCCACGTCTGCGGCTGCTGTTGCTGTGCCTCCTGGACTGGTTGAGAAACCTGCTGAGAAGGAGCGGGCGAAGGGTGTACCTGGGTTGGCGCCGCGACGGGTGTAGGCCCGCCGACCGCTCCTGGTCCTGCGCCGAGCGGTGAGGCAGACTCATCGTCGAGGTCCATCCACTCAGGGCGCTGGCGTTGCATGCGCTTATCGTGGAGGCGACAGAACTGGAATGCAATCTCAATAAGAAGAATGAGGGATCCAGCCAAAACCACCATCGAGAAGGGATCCTGGCCCGGGGTGACAAAGGCGGCAAAAATCATCACGACGACAATAATGATCCGCCGCTTGTCCTTGACATGCTCATATTCCAGCACGCCAATAAGATTGAGCGACACAATTAGCAGGGGAATTTCAAAGCTGATGCCGAATATCAGCAGCAATGCCAAAAGGAAGTAGAAATAGCGTTCACCTGTCAGCGCTGCTGTTTGGTACTCTTCACCGATGCCCATGAGAAATTCCAGCCCAACGGACAGGATGAAATACGCGAGCACGGCGCCAGCAACGAATAGTCCCACTGCGGCAGAGACGAAACTCAAGGTGTAGCGACGCTCATTTTTATGGAGGCCAGGGACTACGAAGGCCCAAATCTGATATAGCCACACCGGCGAGGACAATACGGTGCCCGCCAGAGCGCCTACCTTCAAGCGCAGCAGGAGCATTTCAAAAGGGCTGGTGGCCAAAAGACGGCATTCGCCATCCGCACTGAAAGAGGCGCGCTTGTCTGCTGGCAGCGCACAATAGGGCTCGCGGAGGATCTCACCCAGCGGGGAGATACCGAACGGTGCGCGTTGGTACCAGATAAAGCCAATGATGGCGCCGACGACCACCGCTAAAACGGCGATGATGACGCGGCGGCGAAGCTCCTGCAGGTGCTCCACCAAGGTCATCTCCCCGGTAGGGTTCTTCTGCTTGCGCGAAAAACGCAGCTTCCCCTTCACGTTCTTGCTTGCCTTCGGGGCAGAAACAGGTTGTGACTGTGGCGACATCAGTATGGCTCTTTCAAACGCAAAGAAGCGAACACTTCCCTGCTGCGCGGATTACGAGAGTGTATCCACGCGCTGCAGAGGTGTTCGCGCAACGACGGGCTGGGGGCGTTTACTGCTGAGGGTTGGTGTTGCTCTGCTGGCCCGGCTGCATGTCCGGTCGATTCCAGAATTCCTCGTCGGACTGCTGCTTCTGGTTCAGCTGTGCCTGCGCCTGGGAACGCTGGGTATCCTCGGACTGCATCTCATTAACCTCAGATTTGAAGATGCGCATGGAACGGCCCATGGAACGTGCCAGATCCGGCAGCTTCTTTGCACCGAATAGCAAGACGATAACGAGAACGATTAGGCCGATTTCCATAGGTCCTAGGCTCATGGAGAAACCTCTTTCAACTAGTGCGCCAGCATGCCGAGCAGCGGTACTGCCGGAAAATCTTCCAGCGGGCGGGCGCAGTTAACGGGCAAGTAACTGGCTATTGAGTATAGCCGCTCAAAGCGGCATTTCCTCGCTCCGCAATGAGCTTAACCACGGATTGAGGAGCAACTACTCGCAACCTATCAGCTTGACCCAAGGCAAAACGAATCAGCCAGTCCACTGATCCCACAGGCATCGTCGCAGCTACTTCCCCATTTCCTAGGTCTTCGCCCAGCCGCATATCGTAATACTCAGCCAGCCACGTGAATTCTTGGTTAATTGCTAGTTTCACGGTGTCCCCATTGCCCAAATTAAAGGGTGAAACGGCATCGAAATCGAGGTCTTTTAAGTGCGGCTGCGACTGCTCTTCTTCCATGTGAGCGGTCCTTATACGGTCGATCCGGAAGGTGCGATGGGCTTGCTTAGCTTCTTCCCATGCCGCTAGATAAGGCTCAGAATCAACGATGAAGATGCGGGCTGGGTCCACCAGCCTCTCGGATTCTGCATTAGATGAAGCACTCCAGTAGCGCAGCCTCACTCGCTTTCGTTCATTGACCGCTTGAGTCAAAAGCGCTTGGATATCCGTCTCTTCAGGGGCCGGAGTAGACAGCGAATCATAGATTGCTGCCGTCTTTTCATCCATGATGCCGCGTAGTTTAGCAGCGGCGGATTCGACAGCCTGGGCGTCAATGAGCCCCGGCATTGCCTGCAGTGACTCCAAGGTAAGGAGCAAGGCGCCGGCCTCGGTGGGAGTAAGACGCAACGCTTGGCTTAGGCCTTGATCATTGTAAATGGTTACCCCGTCGCGGTAGCTGAAGCTGAGATCAATGAGATCTTCAGTATTGCGGCCCGTGCCGGAACAAAATAGACGATCGAGGGCCTCCTTCAGCTCACCGGGCTCCATTCCCAAATCCGTAGCCGCTTCCATCGGCGTCTTGTCGGGGTGATTTTTAAAGTAAGGAATCAGGTTCAAAGAGCGCACGAGCGCCTGGAGCTTTTGCGATGCATCGGCCATATCTAGCGTCCTTCCTGCCGTTGCGCGGCGGCGCGCAGAAGAGAAATGACCTCCTGGCGCACCCCGGCAGGTTCGACCACCTGTACCTCTGGCGCGTACCCGGCCGCTGTGCGCACGAGCCAATCCTTATCCACGTTGCGCAGCATTACCGTGCCATCAGGCTGCTTCTCGCCCGCATCCATTAACTCCTGTGCCTTTCCCACCGGAATAATAAGCCGCGCGTCTACCTTTTCTCCGCGCTGCAATGCGCGCTCTACCAAGACCTGCAAGGTCTCTGTTGGCACGGTGTGTTCTGCAGGATGATGTGAGCGTTTGATATCGGAGACGCGAAGCGCACGAAAGACACGTGGGGCGCCGCGGTCCACATCGAAACCCACGATGTAAATGTGGCTATCACGGTTGACCACTCCCCAAGGATCCATCACGCGGCGTACTGGCTTAGCGGCCGGGTTTGCGCGGTAGGAAAAAGTAATGCGCAGTCGGTTGCGCACCGCAGCGAGGACAGAGGTAATAACTTCCGGGGCAAGGCGGGTGATGTCATTGACCGCTGTGTACACCGGCGCGCCGGAAAGGTTGCGCGAGGCGCCGCTGGCGGCAATCTTGGTCCACCCAGATAAAGAGAAATCGCTTAAGCCTCCCGTGGTACCCATTCCCCCTGCTATGCCTAAAACCATGGCCTCTTCCGGAGAAAATTCCACCGACGGTAGCTGGTAACTACTCGCGTCAAGACGGTAGCGCGCGCCATCCTCACCACCGGAATGCACAATGGGCACCCCAGCACGTTGGAGGGTCGCTATATCGCGCGCCAAGGACTTGGCAAAAGCCTCGCCCGACTTATCGCCGTACCCGGCAACGTGGCGACGAATCCATGCAGCGCTGCGATCAGGGCTACCGCCGGAGTTTGCCGCGCCTTGTAGCGCGAAGGAGAGGTTGGTGAGCCGTTCTACCGCCTCATCATGTCGTTTGGGCGTGGGGTTGTGTGCTGCCACGTGCTGTGTTGTCTCCCTGATATGACTCTATGGTGGGTCTAGCTGTGGTGTGAACGCATATAGTCTAGCAATGCATCGACTCGTTCATCGTGGGCAATGAAGGGATCCAAAAGTTCCTCGGTTCGCGGTTCGGGCCGATTGACTTTCAGCCGCGTCCAATCAACGGTGACATTGGCGTCACAGTTACGCGCGGTAGCCAAGAACTGGCCGCGCAGCGCAGCGCGCGTGGTCGCCGGCGCTGTGTCCATCGCGCGTTCAATATCAGAATCCTCAATCCAGCGATCGATAAGACCTTTGCGCAGCAGTACATGGTAGAGCCCGCGTCCAGGACGGATATCGTGATACGTCATATCAATCTGGGCCAGCTTAGGGTGGTCCCACTGCCCACCGAGCCGCGCACGGTAGCGCTCAAGCAGGGCGAGTTTAATGACCCAGTCGATTTCCCTGTCCACTTCGGAAAAATCTTGGGTCTCAATGGCACGCAAGGTGCGCTGCCAGAGATCAACCACGCGTCGCATTTCGGAGGTAGGGGTACCAGCGTCTTCCCTTTCTTCCAGCCATTGGCTTGCGCGCATACAGAGCTGCTGTTGCACCTCCAGCGCGGTAACGGAGCCACCTCCGGCAAGCGGCAGTTCGGTCAAACCCGTCATATCGCGCGCGATGGCGCGGATATGGTGAATCGGCTTTTCGATATCAAATTCCGGCAGCTCAAAACCCGCTTCCAGCATTTCCAAGATAAGCAGCGTTGAGCCTACTTTCAGCGCCATAGTGGGCTCGGCCATATTGGAATCTCCTACAATGACGTGCATCCGGCGGAAACGTTTGGAATCGCCATGCGGCTCATCGCGGGTATTAATGATGGGACGCGAACGGGTGGTGGCAGAAGATACGCCTTCCCACACCTGGTCCGCACGCTGCGAAAGCAGAAACTGGGCGGGCTTATCGCCCTTAGCGGGTTGGATCATGCCAGCGCCACAAATGAGCTGGCGGGTGATAAGAAACGGCAAAAGCGCGAGCCCCAAATCCTTGAGCACCATGTGGCGGCCAATGAGATAGTTTTCATGGCAGCCGAAGGAGTTGCCAGCCGAGTCCACGTTGTTTTTAAAAAGGTACACCGCACGCGGGTGGCCCGTGGCGGCGAAGGCTTGCTCTGCTTGCTCGCCGAGCCGGTTGACAATGGCATCGCCCGCGCATTCATAGGCTAAAAGCTGGCTCAAGCTATCACACTCGGCGGTGGCTACCTCGGGGTGGGAACCGACATCGAGGTAGAGGCGGCTGGCATTGGTTGAAAAAATATTGGAGGAGGAATGCTCCTGGACGATGGGCCGGAAAAGCACGCGCGCTACCTCATCGGGGCTCAGAGTCCGTTCCTTCGAGCCCGCGCTGGTAGTTAGGCCATATTCTGTTTCAATGCCCATGATGCGTCGGGCAAAGATAGGGCGCTGGTCAGTCACCCTTACTGCCCGCCCTTTTGGACATAGGAGCGCACGAATTCCTCGGCGTTATTTTCTAGTAGCCCGTCGATCTCATCGAGGAGTTCATCGGTGCCGGTGGTATTGATGCTGAGCTGCGTGGAGGTAAACTCCTCGTCGCCAGCGGAGTCATCGCCGCCATTACCGCCGGTGACCTGAGACTGGTGAGTGGACATAGGTGGGAAATCCTTTCTGTGGATCCTGCTGGATCCTGCTTTAATTCGTGGTTTTTAATTACGGTACTCGGGGTGGAACCCGCTGTCAGTGAGTCCTTGGAGAAGATCCTCGACCGTGTCGGCGGCGTCAATCATCTCTCCACATTCAGCCTGAGTGAGACCAGTGGCGATATCCATGGGAACTGTGGCCCACGGTGCGGCGGTGCCCTCCCCTACTTGTACGGTGAGGCTTTGCCAGCTTGCGGCAATGATATCCTCGCCGAATTTCTGCGTTACTCGGCCGCGGAAATAAGCGCGGGTGTCCTCCGGCGGACAGCTGCAAGCACGCTCAATTTCGGCGGCGCTAAAAAGCTGCCGCATCTGGCCTTTGCGCACTAGAGCGTGGTGAAGCGATTTGGCCGGGTCAATCTCCGCGTATTGCAGGTCTATGAGCCGCAGCTTGGGGTCGTCTGGATTGACGCCGCGGTCAAGATAGCCCTTAATCAGGCGATACTTTGCCACCCAGTCCAGCAGGTGTGCGGCCTGCATCGGGTCTTTATCCAGTAGCGCAACTACCTCGTCCCAGGCCGCGAGGACCTTGTGATCGGTGGGTGTGCGTGGGGTGACGCGTGCGCGATATTCGGCAAGGAGCTCTAGAGCGGTGAGCTGGCGGGCGTCGGCAAGCGTGAGCCGATGCTGAAGCCTAAGATCGCGGCTCACGCGTGGGACTTCCGCCACAGCATCCTGCAGGCGGAGGTCGCTGAAGTCCACGCCCTCTTCGATGGCATCGAGCACCAGAGAGGTCATCCCCAGTTTGAGCAATGTAGACGTCTGCGACATATTCGCGTCCCCAATGATGACGTGGAGGCGGCCGAAGTCAGCATGGACTGCATGCGGCTCATCGCGGGTATTGATAATGCCGCGATTGAGGGTGGTCTCCAGCGAGATTTCTTGCTCAATATAATCAGCGCGTTGGGAGATCTGGAAACCTGGCTCCTCACCAAACTCCCCCAGTCCCATGCGTCCAGCGCCGATGACTACCTGGCGAGCAACGAAGAAAGGGATGAGGGCCTGCGCCATGGTGTCGAAGTCCGTTTCACGGGAGTACTGATAGTTCTCATGAGAGCCATAAGATGCGCCTTTTCCATCTACGTTATTTTTATAGAAACGCAGGGCCGGACAGGGCTCATGGTTGGCAAGGACGGACTTTCCTTGCGCGCTCAGCCCCGCCACGGCCGCAGCCGCTTGCAGGAGCGTAGCATCCCCTGCGGCGTCATAAAGCGTGGCGTCGCAGGCATTAGTGCATTCCGGCGCGGAATACTCTGGGTGCGCATGGTCGACATAAAAGCGCGCGCCATTAGCCGTGACCACATTGGCTACTCCAATGGCATTCGGGTCGACAACGGGCACCGTCTGGTAACGCTTGAGATCAAAACCGCGAGAATCGCGCAGCGGGTGTTCCTCGGCAAAATCCCAGCGTGACCGAGCCCCTGTGTGCATCGCGGCATAAGCTACTACCGCGTGAGTGGAAGAAATAATAGGTGAGTACTCCGGCAGCTCCGGGGTTGCAATTCCGTACTCGGTTTCGGTACCTACAATGCGGCTCATGCGCTCCTCCTTGTGGTCAATAACTCCACCCGTTCCACGCGGGCACCCGAATGGTCTTGGGAAATGATCTTGGTCCATTCCTCCGGGTTGGTGGAGGTAGGAACATATTCTGATTCGGCGCGCTCGGCAGCGATGGCATCGAGCAAGTGCTGCTTGGCGATGCCCTCGTGGTCTCCGCCTGCCGCCTGCTCGCTGCCTGCGCGCAACCGGAGAGCGTCCTTGATAGCCAGCTTTTTGGCCCGCGAGAGGATATTGGCAATCATTGCGCCGGAGACAAAGTCGCGGTAATGCAATATTTCGCGTTCCCCGCTGGAAAAGTGCAGCTGTACGAAGGGGCGATCGGCATAAAGCTCATCCACCGCGGCGCTAATGAGTTCGTCCAACGCGCCCTGGTGCGGGACGGATTCGGTGAAGTGCCGAGCGAAAATCTCTCGGGCCCCCTGTTTATTCGGCCGGTTGACCCGGATCTTGATATCAAGCCGGCCGGGGCGCATGATGGCGGGATCGATGAGTTCTTCGCGGTTGGTAGCGCCAATGACGATCACATTGGACAGGCTCTCAACTCCATCGAGTTCCGTGAGCAGCTGGGGAACAACCGTGGTTTCCATATCGGAGGACACACCCGAGCCACGAGTGCGGAAGATCGATTCCATCTCATCGAAGAAGATGACCACTGGCCGGTCAGCGCTGAGCTGGGCCAATTCGCGGGCCCGCTCAAAAATGAGGCGGATGCGGCGTTCCGTCTCCCCCACATACTTATTGAGCAGCTCTGGGCCCTTGATGTTGAGGAAGTAGCTCGTGCCCTCGCTGCCTAATTGCTGGGCTAAAGAGTGGGCTACTGCCTTGGCAATAAGCGTCTTACCGCACCCTGGCGGGCCATACAGGAGCACGCCCTTAGGCGGCTGTAGCTCGAATTGGTGATAGAGGTCGGGTTGGATAAACGGTAGCTCTACGGAATCGCGGATCTGGGAAATCTGCTCGTCTAGGCCGCCGATATCCTCATAGCGCACATCCGGGACCTCTTCCAAAGAAAGCTGGGAGACCTCCGTTTTCTCCACCTTTTCCAGCGCGATTGCAGCTTTGGGATCCACGAGTACTACCTCGCCTGCAGACACCCGGGTATCCTCGCGCAGTGCTTGGGCTAGCAGCACTACCTTTTCCTCACCAGAGGAATTTGCCACTATCAGGCGGTCTTGGCTGAGGCGCTCCACCACCGTTGCTAGCTCGCCTGTACGCTCAGGCGGGCACCCTTCCACGACCACGAAGCCATCGCCCAAGCGAACCTGCTGGCCGGCCGAGAGACTGCCTGGTTCCACGTTAGGCGAGACCTTAAGCTGCATAATGCGGCCATTGGTATAGACCTCCGCGGTGGTTCCCACCTCGCTGTGGTTCGGCGAATAACCTAGAAAAACACCGTAGGTCGATGCCGGCTCAGCCAGCGCGTTGAGCTCGGCAAAAAGCTGCTCCAGCTTCACGCGCGATTCTTTTAATAAGCCCGCCAACTTCTGATTGCGGGCGGCAAGCTGGCTGACCTGCCGCTTATAGTCCGTGGCTTCATCCATGCCCACTACTCTAACGCGGCGCGGGCAGCGAGAGAGGGCACTTCCGCTTTAAATTCTGGGCGTTAAAGCGGCCCTACTTCCGGGCACGGCGCTGCGGGCGTGGTGGGGTGACACCATCGGCCAGGCGGCGAGTCCAGATGAGGAAGGCGGTGTGCGCATTCATGCGGTGCTCTGGGCGGGTAGCTAGGCCTTCGACCTTCCATTCACGCACCAGCGATTCCCATGCCTTGGGCTCAGTGAAGCACTTGAGTTCACGAATGCCTTCCATGACCTTCATTAGCTGTGGCACCGTTGCCACGTAGGTCATACACACGCCACCTGGGATGAGGAGATCGCGCACGGTCTCCAAGTGTTCCCATGGTTCGAGCATGTCGAGGATAACGCGGTCTACCGGCCCACCCAGGTCTGCAGCGGTAACGTCTGCCAGATCACCAAGGCGCGGCGACCACCACTCCGGCTGCTCGCCAAAGTATTCCTTCACGTTATCCACCGCATACTCAAGGTGATCATCGCGCACCTCATAGGAATACACATGGCCTTCTGGGCCGACGGCACGCAGCAAAGACATGGATAGCGCACCGGAACCGGCACCGGCCTCGAGCACGCGCGCGCCCATGAAAATATCGCCTTCTACCAAGATCTGTGCCGCATCCTTGGGGTAAATCACCGCGGCACCGCGCGGCATGGACAGGACGTGGTCCACCATCAGGTGGCGGAAAAGTAGGAAGGAGGAGCCAAGGGTGGACTCAATAACCGAACCCTCATCCATGCCCACGATGTCATCGTGGTTAATTATGCCCTTGTGGGAGTGGAACTGGCCTCCTTCATCAAGGATGACCGTGTAGTGGCGCCGCTTGGCGTCGGTAAGCTGCACGCGGTCGCCATAGGCAAAGGGGCCGGAATAAGCCATGTCTCAAGACTCCTCGAGGTTGCGATTACTATCCCACTAAGTATGCCTCAAGCGCTTGTGCAAGCCATACTTGGTCCCGCTCGCCCACCATTTCACGCGCCGAGTGCATCGACAGCATGGGCACGCCCACATCCACGGTGTCGATGCCCAAACGGGTTGCGGTGATGGGACCGATGGTCGATCCGCACGGCACGTCATTATTGCCCACAAAGCGCTGCACCGGCACGCCAGCCTTGTCGCACGCTGCTTCCCACAACGCCACTGTGATGGCATCGGAGGCATAGCGCTGGTTGCCGTTAATCTTGGTCACTGGGCCCTTGCCGATTATCGGGTGGTGCGTGGGATCGTGCTTGCCCACGTAATTGGGATGCACCGAATGTGCCGCATCGGCCGAGACACAACTCGAGCGGGAAAACATCTGGAAGCGTTCCTCCTCGTTAGCTCCCAGTGCCCGGGCCGTTCGAGTAATGGCGTCCGCCAGAATAGGCCCGCCCGCACCGTAGCGGGAGCTGGAACCTACCTCTTCGTGGTCAAAGGCCATCATGACCAAAATGTCCTTGCCCTGATAGTCCTTGGCAGCATTCTTCATCGCCGCCAAGGAGGCATGTACAGAAGAAAGATTATCCATGCGTCCGGCTGCAATGAACTGCTCTCCTGCCCCAAAGACCTCACCGCGGGCGGCATCGGCTGTAATCAGGTTGAAGGATGCAATATCCTGCTTGCCGACGCCCGCCTTCTCCCCCACTACCTGCAAGATCGATGCCTCTGGGTCACCGACGCTTAAGACAGGCTGCATATTGTGCTGTCGGTCTGGTTTGAACTCATCCTTGCGGTACAGGTGGATGGCCAAAGACGGCAGGCGCAGGACAGGGCCAGTATTTACCACATGCCGCGTGCCGTCCTTAGTCACAATCTGGCCAGCGACGGTCAACTCTCGGTCAAACCAGGTATGCAGTAGAGCCCCGCCGTAGACCTCTACTGCTACTTGCTGCCAGTCCGCCGCCGAAAAGTCCGGCGTGGGTTTGAGCACCAGGCCCGGCGAGTCCGTATGTGACCCCACGATGCGGAAACCAGAAGTCTTATCCGCCCCCTGTGGTACATACCAGGCCGCTACCGCGCCACCGCGCACCATCACGTGGCCACCTGGTGCGGCCGACCATTCCTCGCTCTCATCCTGTAGATCAAATCCCACCTCGCGCAATTGGCGGGATACCTCCTCCGCAGCGTGATAAGAGGAAGGAGAAGCGGCGATGAAATCGAGGAAATCTTCGGTATAACTCATACCTCCTAGCTTGCCACGAAACGCACGACGATAGGCTAGATACACCATGGCTACTTCATCGACACCCCGCCCGCTTGCCCTGTCACCCTCGCGCGCTTCCGATTACAAGCAGTGCCCACTGCTCTATCGCTTCCGAGCCATTGACAAGCTGCCCGAACCCAAAACCATTGCGCAGGTCAAAGGAACCTTAGTGCATGCCGTACTGGAAGAAATGCATAAACTACCGCGCGCAGAGCGTACCTATCCTGCCGCAGTAAAGATGATTAAGCCCTCGTGGGCAGACATGACCGCAAAGGACGCGGAACTGCTCGAGCTCGTGCCAGAAGAAGACACTTATGACTTCTTCGTGTCCGCCAGGGAATTACTCAAAGGCTATTTCCAGATGGAAAATCCGCAAGGCTTTGATTGCCAAGAAACCGAGATGTACGTGAATACAATCCTTCCTAATGGCGTTCCCGTTCGTGGCTTCATCGACCGAGTGGATCGCGCTCCCACCGGCGAGGTCCGCGTCGTTGACTATAAAACCGGCAAGAAACCACTACCCCGCTATTCACAAGATGCCCAATTCCAAATGCGTTTCTACGCGCTAGTCTACTGGCGCATTCTAGGCACTATCCCCCACCAGTTGCGGCTTATGTACCTCAAGGTCTTGGACTCGATGTTTCTTAGCCCAAACCGAGAGGAGCTGGAGTACTTCGAGCGCGATCTCGGCGAGTTGTGGGCCAAAATTGAAGCCGATGGGCGCGCCGGGGATTTCCGCCCCAAGCCCTCCAAGCTATGTGGCTGGTGTGCCCACCAGGATCTTTGCCCCGAATTCGGCGGCACGCCGCCGCAGTACCCAGGGTGGCCAGGTTCCGCGGCGGATAACAAGGCCTAACTCCACGCGGCCTTAGAAAAGGCCCGAGATAGGGCCGTCCTTATCGACGTCTATGTTGTTGGCCGCCGGGTTCTTTGGCAATCCCGGCATCGTCATGACATTGCCGGTGAGCACAACGATAAAGCCTGAGCCGGTGCGCGGCAGCAATTCGCGGACATGCAGCGTATGGCCTTCCGGCGCACCCAATTCAGATGCATCATCGCTGAAGGAATACTGCGTCTTGGAAATGACCACGGGTAGCTTGTCCCAGCCGTTGTCCTGGATGTACTTCAGATCTTTAAGCGCCTTTGCTCCATACTCCACGCGATCGGCGCGATAAATCTCGCGAGCAATGGTCTCGATGGAGGCTTCAATTCCCTGCTGCGGATCGTAGAGCTGCTTGGCACCGCCCTGCAGGTTCTCCAGCAAGGTCTCTGCCAGCTTAGTCGCACCTGCACCGCCCTCGGACCAGACGTTGGCTTCCTCCAAAGCCACTCCAAAGTCATCGGCCCATTGCCGCATGAACTCGCGTTCCGCCTCAGTATCCGACCAGAAGAGGTTGAGCGCTACCACCGGCTTAATGCCGAATTTGCGCAGATTTTCTACGTGGCGCTCAAGGTTGACAATGCCTGCCTTGAGCGCATCTACGTTTTCTTCGGTGAGCTTATCTTTGGCTACGCCGCCGTTGTATTTTTGCGAACGGATGGTGGCAACAACAACGGCACCGGCAACATCCAGATCACCAAAGCGTGCCTTGATGTCGACAAACTTTTCTCCGCCCAAATCGGAGCCGAAGCCGGCTTCACTCAAGACAATATCGCCAAATTGCAGAGCGGTTTGGGTTGCTAATAGGGAGTTGCAACCGTGTGCAATATTGGCGAATGGTCCACCGTGTACCAAGGCCGGCACCCCGCCGAGGGTCTGTACGAGGTTCGGATTAAGGGCATCACGCATCAGTGCCGTGAGCGCGCCTTCTGCGTTCAAGTCACGCGCAGTAACAGGGCGTTGATCGTAGGTGAATCCAATGGTGATATCGCCAAGACGCTTCTTCAGGTCTTCAAGATTCGTGGCCAAGCACAAAATGGCCATGATTTCAGAAGCGGCAGTAATGGTGAAACCGGTTTCAGCGGGCACGCCGTGGGCTGGGCCGCCCAGTCCAGTGACCACGTTGCGCAAGGCACGGTCATTGACGTCCACGCACCGTTGCCACGTAACGCGTCGTGGGTCGATACCCAACGTGTTTCCTTGATGAATGTGGTTATCAATGATGGCGGCCAAGGTGTTGGTTGCGGAGGTAATCGCGTGAAAATCCCCGGTGAAGTGCAGATTGATGTCCTCCATGGGCACAATCTGTGCATAGCCGCCACCAGCCGCACCGCCCTTAATGCCCATCACTGGTCCTTGGGAGGGCTCTCGCAGGGCAACTATCGCTTTCTTGCCCAATTGGTCTAGGGCATCGGTCAAGCCGATGAGAACGGTGGATTTTCCCTCGCCGGCAGGGGTAGGTGATACGCCGGTGACAAGCACCAGCTGGCCCCGGTTTTCCTTGGAATAGTCAACCTTGGTGATATCTACCTTGGCCTTGGTGGAGCCGTAGGGAATCACGGCGTCAGCAGGGATGCCCACCTTGGCTGCTATCTCTGCAATCGGCTGCAATTGGTGGGCTTGGGCAATTTCAACATCGGATGGCTGAGTAGTCATGACCTAAGCCTACCGAGCGGTTGAGTTAAATAGGGCTCATTTAGGCAAGAAAGTGAAATGGATTAAGTTGCCCGCTGATGCAGCAAACAAAAAGGCGCCCCTGAAGGGCGCCTTGGGGATGGTTTTATCTTCCTCTAGTTATAGGAAGATGAAACCGAATGCATAGCCCAAGAGGACAGAGAGCACGATGCTGACCGTACCTGGGATCAGGAATGGGTGGTTGAATACGGCCTTGCCGATACGAGTCGAGCCGGTATCGTCCATCTCCACTGCTGCCAGCAAGGTTGGGTAAGTCGGCAGGATAAATAGAGCGGACACCGCTGGGAACGCAGCGACTGCGGTAATGGGGCTTACTCCCAGGGCAAGGGCTGCCGGCATAAGGGCCTTGGTCGTAGCGGCTTGCGAGTACAGCAACGCTGCAGCGAAGAATAGCACCACTGCGAGCAGCCACGGCGAAGATTCAATAACGCTGCCAGCCATAGACTGAATATCGTCCATGTAGTGGTTGATAAGGCTGGTGCCCAGCCAAGCCACGCCCAGCACACAAATACATGCGGACATACCGGACTTGAAGACCGGGGTATTCAAAACATCTCCAGCCGGGACCTTGGTCATCATAACGATAATGGTGGCAGCGGTGAGCATAACCGTCATAATGGCTTCATTACGTGGAAGGGTCGGGTCGGCGATAAGCCCGACCTGCTCCGAGGTCAGGGTGGCCCACGCCATCACGATGATGATGGCTACCAAGAACACGAGAACAGAAGCCTTGGCACCCTTCTGCGGAGAGTAGTTCGCTGCGCCGAGTGGTTCCTTGACCAGGCCTTGTGCCTTTCGCTCCAGGTAAACCGGATCATCTTCAAGCTCTTTGCCAAACTTATTGGCTACCCAGGCAGCTGGGAAGATAGACAAGAACGTTGCCGGAATAACGACCGCCAGTACCTGCAAATAGCCCACCCCAGTCGGCTCTAGCAGGCTAGCGAGCAACACCACGGCTGCCGAAATAGGCGAAGCACAGATTGCCATCTGAGAGGCGACTACCGCGATAGATAGCGGGCGCGAAGGACGAACCTTACCCTCTTTAGCTACCTCGACGATAACCGGCAAAGTAGAAAACGCAGTGTGCCCGGTGCCAGCGAGAACCGTCATTAGCCACGTAACAATTGGCGCGTAGAACGTGATCCGCTTTGGGTTTTTGCGCAGGAACTTCTCTGCAATGTGCACCAAATAGTCCATACCGCCAGCTCGCTGCATTGCTGCGATAGCGGCGATGACGGTCATGATGATGCCGATAACATCGAAGGGGATATCTTCCCTAGTAATGGGAACACCGGTGAGACCAAGCGCCAACACGCCGAGGCCGCCGGCCATACCGATACCAATTGATCCAATCCTCGCACCCAAAACGATGGCCGCGAGAACGATGACTATATGAACAATAACCATGGACGTACTCCATACGCTCTCTACGCAAACTATGGGCACGCATCTCCATAAAGAGTGCATGCCGTCCTCAACATCTTCTATTTTGCACCCGCTGTGGTGATTTATTCATTCAAAGTGCCTGTTTGTGTTGATTCCCACATAAAATAAGGATTCCGCTATAAAATGACCGGTATTCTAAGACGCATCGTCCCTGTACAGGAGAATAAAAGATGAATGTGAATAGTGCCCCTTCACCATGCACAAACCCCCGCAGCCTCCGCCTGCTTTACTTCCATGTGAAGTAAAAGTGGCGGCAACTGCGGGGGCCTACTCCGCGGGCACTATACCCTGCTGCTCCTAAAGCGCTGTGGGCTTAGTCTTCGTCAATGAAGAGCTGGCCTCGGAACTCTGGGTGCATGAGGTTTTCTACGGACAGAACCTTGTTCAAGGTTGCTTCATCCAGCAGGCCCTTCTCCAGGACGAGTTCCTTGACGCCCTTGCCGGTCTCCAAGGACTCCTTAGCGATCAAATCACCATTGTGGTGGCCGATGAACGGATTCAGGTAGGTGACGATACCAATGGAATTTTCTACGTAGGCGCGGCACACATCCGCGTTGGCGGTGATGCCCGTGACGCACTTTTCGTGCAGCGCATCGACGGCGTTGCCCATGATACGAATGGACTGGAACAGTGCTTCGCCGATGACCGGCTCCATGACGTTTAGCTGCAGCTGGCCTGCCTCAGCGGCCATGGTGACGACGTGGTCATTGCCGAAGATCTTGAAGCAGGTCTGGTTGACAACCTCCGGGATAACCGGGTTTACCTTACCCGGCATGATGGAGGAGCCAGCCTGGCGGGCTGGCAGATTAATCTCAGCCAGGCCAGCGCGAGGGCCGGAGGATAGCAGGCGCAGGTCATTACAAATCTTGGCGAGCTTCATCGCTGCGCGCTTGATGGTTGCGTGCAGCAGCACGTAAGCACCACAGTCAGAGGTTGCTTCAATGAGATCGCGTGCGGTCTTCATTTCCAAGCCCGTAACCTCAGACAAGGCTGCGGTGACCTGGTGGCGGTAGCCGGCAGGGGTGTTTACGCCGGTGCCGATTGCGGTGGCACCCAGGTTGATCTCCAGCAGGCGGCGCTGAGCATCGCGCAGCAATGCTTGTTCCTCGTTCAGGTTATTGGCAAAGCCCTTGAACTCATCGCCCAAGGTCATCGGAACAGCGTCCTGGAGCTGGGTACGGCCCATCTTCAGGATGTCCTGGAATTCATTGCCCTTGTCCTGGAACGCGGCGCGCAGGCCATCCATGCGCTCAATGAGGTGGTCAACCGCTGCATGCAGACCCAGGCGGAAACCGGTCGGGTAAGCATCGTTGGTGGACTGGGACATGTTCACATCATCATTGGGGTTGATGATGTCATAAGAGCCCTTCTCCTCACCAAGATATTCCAGAGCGAGGTTGGCAACGACCTCGTTGGTATTCATGTTCAGCGAGGTACCAGCACCACCCTGGAAAACGTCCAGTGGGAACTGGTCCATGCAGCGGCCCTCTTCCAGGATCTGGCCACAAGCCCAGATGATGGCTTCGGCCTTCTTCTTAGGCAACACGTGAAGGCGACGGTTTGCCATGGCAGCCGCCTTCTTGACCTGGACCATGCCGCGAATGAAGTGCGGGATAGTGTTGATGGTTACGTAAGAAATCTGGAAGTTTTCCATAGCGCGAACGGTGTGCACACCGTAGTAAGCGTCCGCTGGAACTTCCAAAGAGCCAAGAAGGTCGGTCTCGGTACGAGTCTTCTTGCTGGAGTTCTTAGGTGCCTTCTGTTCGGCCACCTTCTGCTGTGCAGCGTGAGTGGAAGTATCAGCTTCCTTCTTCTTCACGTCCTTTGCTGCAGACTTGGTGTCCTTTTCTTCTTTCTTAGAGGACTTTGCCATGATGGCTCGGCTCCTTTGCCTGTCGAGACTTATATTCGGATGAGTAACCTCAAGCGCTAATGTTAGCCACGACTGAATCTATTTGGGCCGACCCAGAAAATTCGCTCCCCCTAAAAGCGGGCGATGCGTAAATCAGAAGCCAAGATCGCCTCTGCGCCGAGTTGGGAAAGCCGGTCCATGACTTGGTTGGCGTTTTTCTTGGGAACCATCGCGCGCACCGCCACCCAGCCCTCACGCGCCAAAGGTGAGACCGTAGGACCGGTTAACCCGGGAGTAGTACCAGCAGCCGCATCGAGGTTGGAATGAGCGATGTTGTAATCGATCATCAGATAGGTGCGAGCGTGCAAAATTCCCTGCATGCGGTCGAGCACCACCTGCTCTTCTTCGCTAACTTCTACCCCTGTGCGCTTGATTACTACGGCCTCGGACTCAATGATCGGCTCGCCGAACGGCGCCAACCCTTGTTGGCGCAAGGTAGTACCAGTTGACACGACATCAGCAATGACATCGGCAACGCCTAACCGGATGGAGATCTCTACCGCTCCGTCTAGCCGAATAACATCGGCCTCAATTCCATGCTCGGCAAGGTTCGCACGGACAAGATTGGGGTAAGAGGTCGCGATCCGGCGACCATCCAGTTGAGAGATATCCCACTCCTCCCCCTGCGGGGCTGCATAGCGAAAAGTAGATCCTCCAAACCCTAATGGCAGAACCTCATCAAAGCTCGCCTTTGAGTCGAGAGCTAAATCGCGACCGGTAATACCCAGATCCAAAACACCGCGGGCAACATAGATGGCGATATCTTTGGGCCTTAAGAAGAAAAACTCAACCCCGTTATCCGCATCAACCACGTTGAGTGTTTTGGAATGTCCACGCCCCTTGTAGCCGGCCTCTGCAAGAATGTCCACGGCGGATTCTGACAGTGAGCCTTTGTTCGGTACAGCAATTTTTATCATGCGGATCCTTCCGTCCCGTGGGGCGCTGTTTAAAGGTAGTTGTAGATGTCTTCTGGGGTAAGCCCCCGCTTGAGCATCATGACCTGAGTCCAATAGAGCAGCTGAGACACTTCTTCTGCTAGCTCAGCATCAGACTGATACTCTGCGGCGATCCACACTTCCCCGGCTTCTTCGATGATCTTTTTGCCTATGTGATGCTCGCCTTTATCCAAAGCGGTAACGGTGCCAGAACCAGCGGGGCGCTGGGCAGCCTTCTCGGATAATTCAGCAAAAAGGGAATCAAAGTTCTTCACGCCTACCTATTGTTCCACAGGTAGTTAGAGAATGTAGTAAAACCTTAAAGTTCTACTGCTATTTCGAAATCTGGCTAAACCACTCATAGACCTCGGAGGCCCGAGCACCGGCGAGGTGCCGCGAGTTGCGGAGCTGGGAGACCTCGGTGACCTCCGGCGGAACCTCCACCTCGTCATCTTCGGGCAAGCCGATGACTATACAGCCAGCATCAACTGCGGCGCGCATTCCCGTCGCGGAATCTTCAAATACCAAGCAATCCGCAGGTTTTGCTCCGATGCGGCGGGCCGCTTCGCGGTACATATCCGGTGCAGGTTTCCCGGAAGGTACTTCATCCCCGCAAATGGTATCGACAAAGTACTGCCGCCCCAACGCGCTAATGGCGGCATCGGCGACGTTGCGCTCGGTATTAGTCGTCACCATCATTGGCACGCCATCCGCCTTCAGCTCATGCAGCAACGCAGGAATGCCGGGAAAAATCTCCAGCTTGCGAGCGAAGAGCCCTTTGACATAGTCAAACATCCGAGCGCGATATCGATCGCTGTCACCGGACTGCAGTGTCACGCCCGCATTATCTGCGCAGATCCCCAAAGTCGTCTCAAAAGTTGCCCCCACAGTGGCAAGGCGTTGGGTGGGAGTTAAACGCTTCCCTAGGAGCTCCGAGAGATAGAACGTTGCTTCCGCCCAAAGCGGCTCCGAATTGGTGAGCGTGCCATCCATGTCCCAGAAAATGGCGGCGGGCTTTGTCAGACCAGAAACGGCATCGGGGTGCTGCACGAGAATAAAACTAACTTTCTCTTTAAAAAGGCTGTGTGGTGAAACCGACCATGCGCTAAGGGCACAGAAGTAAGCGCCAGGCTGCGATTATGCCGCGGGCCGGCGCTTAAAAAGCGAGAGGACAAGAACTAAAAGTCTAGTTCTGGAATGTGCGATAGAGCTTCGTCATCTGCTCCAGTTGCCGCGCAGGCGTTGTAGATAAGCTCAGATAGCTCTTCCTTCTCTTCCGGCTCGAGGACAGCGTCGTGCTGGGCACGATTAAAATCGGCCAACGCACGAACGGTCTTGGACAAGACGGTTACCAGCTGCGGGCCATCTGGATCATCCGGAAGGGCATCCAGCCCATCGAGCATATTCTCAAGGTGACCGCGTAGCTCCGGAAGCACGCTGGCATCAAACGGAGCCTCCCAGAACTCCTTTTCCTCCTCTTTGAGGTAATCGCCGGTGGCGAAGGACTTCAGATCACTTATGAACTCATCTACGGTGGGCTGGAAATCGGCGCGAATGCTCATGCTGTAGATACTGCCCTATCTTGGCTAAACCTGCACGCCGAGGAGTGAATTTAGGGCAGTGCGAACCAAATCGGCCGCTCCTTCTTCGTCTGTGCCACGGTCAGCCTGCGACCACTCATCCACAGCAGCCAGCGCCGCAGGGGTATCGAGGTCATTGGCAATCGCCGCGCGCAGCTTGGCGACGACCCCTTGAGCTCCCGCCATGCTTCCTGGCGTAGCCACTGCTTCCCGCCACGCGGACAACCGGTGCTTTGCCTCTTTGAGCACTTCATCCGACCAATCCCGCTCATCGCGGTAATGCCCAGCGAAGACGCCCAGGCGGATAGCGGAGGGCTCCTCGCCTGCTCCTACTAGCTTGTGGACGAAGACAAGGTTGCCCAAGGACTTAGACATCTTGACCCCGTCGAGGCCGATCATGCCTGTGTGTACATAAAACTTTGCCATGCGGTCCACGCCTAGGGCCGCCTCGGCGTGGGCGGCGGAAAATTCGTGGTGTGGGAACTTCAAGTCACTACCGCCACCTTGAATATCAAAGGTCGAACCTAAACGATCGGTGGCAATAGCGGAACATTCAATATGCCAGCCCGGACGGCCAGGACCAAAGGGCGACTCCCAAGCGGGCTCACCCTCGCGGTGAGCGCGCCAGATGAGTGCATCAAGCGGGTTCTTCTTTCCTGGGCGGTCTGGATCGCCGCCGCGTTCTGCAAAGAAGGTCTGCATCTCTGCCGCAGAATAATTGGACTCGTATCCAAACTGCTCGGTGGCCTCGATGGAGGCGTAGATATCCGGGTGTTCGGGATCATCTACGACGTAGGCCGCACCAGCGTCAAGAAGCTTCTGGACCATCTCCACGATTTCATCGACGGCCTCCATGGCGCCGACATAATCTTGCGGCGGAAAGACGGAGAGCAACTCCATATCGGAGCGGAAAAGCTCGATCTGAGACGTACCGAGCTCGCGCCAGTCCACCCCATCGCGTTCGGCGCGCTCAAACAGTGGATCATCGACATCGGTGATGTTTTGGACGTAGTGGACCTTCTTCCCGGCGTCCAAGAACGCGCGGTAGATAAGGTCAAACGTCAGGTACGTGGCAGCATGGCCCAAATGGGTGGAGTCATAGGGCGTAATGCCACACACGTACATGGTGGCCGTATCCCCTGCGACCTCTACGGGAGCGATGGTTTGATTCGCGGAATCATACAAGTGCAGCTGCGCCGCTTCACCCGGCACAGGGCGGAAAGAAGGTATAGGCCAAGAATGCATAGCCACCATACTAACGCGGTGTGCTTTACAACGGCTGCAGGACTCCCAGCGCCAATAGGATCATAACGAGAACACCGACTGGGATGCGGTAAGCGGCAAACCACGAGAAGGAATGGTTGCCCACGAACTTCAGCAACCATGCAATGGAGGCGTAGCCCAGGGCGAAGGCGATGCCAGTGCCTACCAGAAGCTGGAGGCCGGTAGCGGATTGGCCGGCGTCGGGAGAAAAGGCGTCGGGAAGCGAGAAAAGCCCCGAAGCCAGGACTGCTGGAATGGCGAGCAAAAAGCTAAAGCGCGTGGCCACCTCGCGGTCCAGCCCCAAGAACAGGCCACCAGAGATGGTGCCGCCAGAGCGAGAAACGCCTGGGATGAGTGCCAAGCACTGGCACAGGCCCATGACGATGGCGTCTTTCATAGTCAGCTGTTCGAAACCGCGCTCCTTTTTTCCTAGCTTTTCTGCGGCGATGAACACAAAGGAGAAAAGAATCAGCATGGCGGCGGTGATCCACAGGTTGCGTAGCGCTCCGCGGATTGCGTCTTCGAAGGCGTAGCCGATGATACCGATGGGAATGGAGCCAACGATGACCATCCATCCCATGCGCCAGTCTTGGCCACGAGAAGATTTATCGGTCCAACCGCGGAACCAACCGGACAGAATCTGCCAAATCATAGGAGCGAAATAGACCAGCACAGCCAGCTCGGTACCCAACTGAATAACGGCAGTAAAGGAAGCGCCGGCGTCTTTGCCCCAGAAAAGCTCGGAAACAATGCGCAGGTGACCGGAAGAACTGACCGGAAGAAACTCGGTCAGCCCCTGCACGATCGATAAAACAATGACCTGCGCCCAAGAAACAGCGTCAGTAGCGGTATTAGAAATCACCTGCTTCACACTACAGCCGCGCTAAGCTTCGGGTTTTTACAACGCGCACTGTTAGGATTAGTAGCCGTGAAATCTCAATCCGGCACCGCACTTGTCTTATCCAGTTTGCTGGCGTTAAGCGCCACCGCATTGGCTGCCTGCCAGCCCGATGTGGGCGTAGGCGCCGACCCAGAAACCGCGGTCAAGGGCAATGCCACCCCAGCGGCCTCCCCTGTCAAGGCGGACCCGGAGGGCACCGTCGTAGGCCTTAAGGAAGACATCACAGACCTTGCTGCCGTCGATAACTCGCTTGCGGTGCGCACTAAGGACCAGCTCCTTATCGGCAGCCATAAAGAGTTTGCGGGCCATAAGGCAACTGCTTTAGACATTTCTGCGGAGTGCGGTGATCTAAGTTCATCGTCGTCGGGCTTTGTACTGGCCTGCCCGGAAAAGGTCCTGCTCATCGATCCCTCCTCCCCGGATTCTCCCGAGGAGGTCCGTATGGAGGAGGAGACTCCTGTTACTGCTGCCACCCAGCTTTCCAGCGGCGAGATATTTGCCACCTCAGCAGATTCCGCCACCGTCGGCATCTATAAAGATGGCAAGCGCGAAGGCGACATCACGGTCGAGGCCGGGTCGGACCAGCTACTAGCCGTGCCCAATTCCGCGGGTGACGATGGAGTGGTACGCATCCACCGCGAGGATTCCACCATCCAAAACGTGGATTGGACTAATGATCGCGCTGGCGGCCGCCTGCGTGTTGGCCAGGGCGTCGGCAGCATCGCGGTGGGCGACAATGGCGTTATTCTTGCCTCCGATACCGAGGGCGGCCGCTTGGCCGTCTACACCTCTGATGACGTTATCCGCCTGCACCAATACGGAAACGTAGATGGCACCCCGTGGGGCGTAGCTTGGGACAAGGAGCACAATCTGGCGTGGGTCAGCGCCACAGATACGAACAAGGCTCATGCCTATGAGATAAATAAAGGCGTTCCGGAACTGCGCGGAGATATCTCTACCGTGCCGGATGCGCAAAACATTGCCGTGCTTGCCGATGGCACCTTTGTCGCCGCCTCCGCCACCGGCCACGGCCTCCAGTTCGTGGACACCCCGCACCTGAAGAAGGAGTCTTAACACCATGACCAGCACAATCGATCGACTGCGCGCGCAGGCCTACCAAGTGGCATTGCGAGGCATGTTTCAGCTCAGCCCGGAGCGAATCCACGGAATCATCAACACCGCCCTGAGTGGACTCCAAGCGGTCGGACCGGCCAACCGGGCCTTGGCAAAGGTGCTGCCGGTCAACGATCCGGTGCTGCGCCAAGAGGTCTTTGGCGTAGAGTTTCCCCGCCCACTGGGCCTTGCCGCCGGATTCGATAAGAACGCTGCGGCGGCTGATGCCTGGTCCCCGATTGGCTTCGGCTTTGCAGAGCTGGGCACTGTCACCGCCCAGGCACAGCCGGGAAATCCTGCGCCGCGGCTTTTTCGCCTTAAGGCAGATAAGGCCATCTTGAACCGCATGGGGTTTAACAATGAGGGTGCAGCGGCCGCTGCAGAAAACCTCCGCAAGCGCCGCTACAGCGATGTTATTGGCATTAATATTGGCAAGACTAAAGTCACCCCTGCCGACCAAGCTGTGGAAGACTACCGCCGCTCTGCTTCCGCATTGGGCGACTTGGCTGACTTCCTTGTAGTCAACGTTTCCTCGCCGAATACCCCGGGCCTGCGCGACCTACAAGCAGTGGAGTCGCTGCGCCCCATTCTTTCTGCCGTGCAAGAGTGCACCGCCGTTCCAGTGTTGGTGAAAATCGCTCCCGATCTTTCTGATGCCGACGTAGATGCCGTGGCAGACCTAGCCCTTGAACTTGGTCTCGACGGTATCGTGGCGACCAATACCACCATTTCCCGCGAGGGGCTCAAGACCCCTCCTGCCGAGGTAGCGGAAATGGGGGCCGGTGGCCTATCTGGTCCCCCGGTAGCCGAGCGCTCTCTGGAGGTGCTGCGCCGTCTCAATGAGCGTGTCGGAGGCCAGCTCACCCTCATCTCCGTCGGGGGCATCTCCACGCCGGAGCAGGCGTGGGAACGCATCACTTCCGGCGCTTCCTTGTTGCAGGGCTACACCGGCCTCATCTATGGCGGTCCGGATTGGATCCGCGATATCCACCGTGGCATTGCCGCCCAAATCCGCGCCCACGGCTTGCGTAATATTTCCCAAGCGGTTGGCTCTGGCCTGCCATGGAAACCGGTGGATTAATCCCTATAGAGACTCTTGGTTGAACAAGAAAGTCCGCCCCCACCTGCTCTACCCTAAGCAGCTGGGGGCGGACTTTCATTGATTAAACACGGTACTGGCTAGGCTTGCGCCATAGCGCTGCGCCTGAGAATAAGTGCGCACAGGACTGCGAAGCCGGCGTAGAACACCACCCAAAACTGCGCTTGGGTGAATAAAATCCCGCCGGGTAAGAAGCGGCTCGCCGCAATGACTACGATCGCAACCACTAATGCCACAACCTGGGCGCGGCTTCCCGCCTGGCTTCTACTCATGGTACTAAAGGCCCCGACGAGGAACGCGGCGGCAACAATAGCCACCTTCGAATACGTCCATGCGAAGTCGGCTCCCCAGCCATCCGAAAAGACAGAGATTAGCGCGAAGAGAGCCAGCACGAATGCGACCACCATGAAGGCGCCGCCGACACGCAGGGTCGCCGGACGGCTAGCCTGCGATGCACTAGAGCTACTTGCCATTACTTTGCCTCGTACCAGCCCCACAAAATGGCACGGCCGAGCGCGTGGAAATGCAGGTTGAAACCGAGCACAGTCGGGGTTGCATCTGGGTTGATATCGAGCTTTTCCACGTCTACTGCATGGACTGCGTACAGATAGCGGTGAGGTGCGTGACCGGCAGGCGGGTTGGCGCCATAGTAGGTGCGCTCGCCCGAATCGTTGCGCAAGCTAATAACACCGTCAATGCCCAGGTCTTCTGCAGCACCAGCATTGGTAGGCAACTCGCATACCTCAACGGGGATATTGAAGGCCGCCCAGTGCCAGAAACCAGAAGCGGTGGGTGCATCCGGGTCGAAACAGGTCACAGCCAGGGACTTAGTGCCTTCAGGCAAACCGGACCACGCAAGCTGAGGGGAAACGCTTTCCGGAGCGCGAAGCTTTTCTTGCAGCTCATCGCCTTCGACCACGTCGGTGGAAGAAAGAACAAAGGAAGGAACATCACGCAGCGGTGCGTCGGGATCTGGTCCAGGGAAGCGGGAGTCATCTGCATAAGAAGTCATAGACCCATTTGTACCCCACCTCACAAGGCGATGTCGATGTGGTGTAACCGCACGCCATGGTCACACTACAGTCGTACCCCAGTACGACGCTTAGGCCGGATTACACCCATGTATTTCACCGCCCTTCACGCATGGACTTTTCGGCGCCCTACGCTGGCGATTTGTAAAGCACACCCCACGCAAGATACAGTATCGGAGTGCCCAGCCGAGAGGCTGACAAACACCCTGCCCGGGTGGCGGAATGGCAGACGCGCTAGCTTGAGGTGCTAGTGTCCTATTAACGGACGTGGGGGTTCAAGTCCCCCCTCGGGCACAGACTTCCGGCGGTTACCACGAGGTAGCCGTCGGATTTTTCTATCCTGCACTCCCTCAAGGACTACGATTTCCCCATGACCACATTTCTGAGTTGGGTGCGCAATTTCGGCCACTTCCTGCTTTCGCTCGCTCGGTCCGCTTGGCGCTCAATCCAGCGGTGGACCGTGCAGCGGTGGATAGCCGTTCTCGCTGCAGTACTCGCCCTCCTCGCCGTGCTTTATTTCTACGATCTGCCGGATGTGGCTCGTCTGCGTAATGCCTCCACCCGATTTGGCGCATGGTTCCCCTTCATCTTCACCCTAGGTTATGTCATATTTACCCAGTTTCCCTTTCCTCGAACCTTCTGGACGGTAGCCGCAGGACTATTATTTGGCCCGTGGAAGGGACTCGCGCTTTCCCTGTGCGCCTTGACGGTATCAGCGGCGTTGTCCTTTCTTATCGTCCGCAAGCTCCTCGGAGCCTGGATCCGCCCGCACCTGACCCATCCCGCAGTGTTCACAATCAACGCGCATCTCGAGCGGCGCGGGTGGCTGGCCATAGCTTCCCTCCGGATGGTAGCCGGCGTCCCGTTTAGCCTCCTGAACTACGTTGCTGCCCTTACTCCGGTAAAGCTCAGCCACTTCACCTTGGCCACCCTTGTCGGATCTATTCCTACTACGGCTTTGGGCGTGTTCTTCGGCGATACCCTCACCGGACATACCTCTCCCGGCATCGTCCTCGCTATGGTGGTTTTCGCTGCGATTGGAGCGAGCGGGCTGTATATGGATTCGCGACTTCCCACTCGCCCTTAAGTCAAGTTCGAGCGGTAGACTATTTCGCATTAGGTTCTTAAAGGGAGGTTTTCCATGCTTGCTGTCCACGCCCGCTACCGTGGCCGTTCCGTGCGTCGCGCAGAGTTGGTCCAGCGTTCTGCGTCGGCCCTATCAACTCTTTCTGGCGTTGGAGAGTTCCATGTGCTTGGCGTGGAAGATATTTGCGCCGTAGTTGATTCAGCAACGGCCGTCTGCGACGTCGTCATGGCCTTGCTTGCCGACGGCGACTGGGCCATCGGCATCGGTATAAGCCCCGGCAACCAAGAAGATGAGGAGGGGGCACGCCAAATAGCTACCGCCGCGTTGCGGAAGTCCGCCCGTATGGGCCAGGTCTACGCCAAGATCAACAAGCGTGGCCGCGCTTCCGAGGCAAGCGATATCGCGGCCACCTTTGCCCTGCTGGGATATGTTTTGCACAAGCGCACCATCGAGGGGCGCGAGGCTACCTCACTCGTGCGTGCTGGGCTGAACCAAAATGAGGCCGCCGAAGAGCTAGGGATTTCTAAACAAGCCATGTCGCAGCGCCTCCAGGCGGCCGGTTGGAGCGCGGAATTGGCTGGATGGCAGTTGGCCGTCAACCTGATTGAGCGCGCCAATCTTACCCAGCCTTAGAGCAAATCAGACTTGCTCAGTTCGGGCGTCGTAACGAAGTCCACGAGCCGCTCTACCGCGCCAATCAGACTGGAATCTAAGTCACGGAAAGAGTGCACGGCGTTATACACATGACGCCAGCCGTCCTTAGGGTCGCTCCAACCCACCCGCCTGCAGATTCCGGTCTTCCAGTCCTCGCCATAAGGTACTTCTGGCCATGCACGCAATCCCACGCGCTGCGGCTTCACCGCTGCCCAAATATCGATGAATGGATGACCAGTGACCAGGACATGCTCTCCCACGGTTTCCGTTAACCGGGTTTCCTTGGAATCTTGGACGAGATGGTCAGCCAACACACCTACCCTGCGACCGGGGCCGGGCTGAAATTCCGCCAAGCGGTCTTCCAAATTGTCCAGGCCTTCAAGGTATTCCACCACTACGCCTTCGACGCGTAGGTCGTGGCCCCACACCTTTTCCACAATAGCGGCGTCATGGACGCCTTCCACCCAAATGCGCGAGGGCGCGGCAACCTTAGCCTCCACGTTTTCTACGCGGCGGGAACCGGAGTTGGACTTGCGGGGCGCCTGCTTTTCAACGTATCGGGTAAGCGTAACCGGCTTACCCTCCACTAGGAACCCGCCTTTGACCAAATTAAAAACGCGTTCCACACCGTGGCGATCCTCAAGGCGAACTACCTCACCGAAAACGGTCTTATCCACCCCCATGACAGCACCCACAAAGTCGTCACCACGTACTTCCACTACCATTCCGGGCTCAGCTGGCACCTCAGGATATTGACGCGGCTTCGACCGCGAGTGGCCAGCAAATATGTCTCCGCCATAAGGATCAAAACTCATGGCCCGTTAGTCTATCTATTAGACTGGCTCGTCATGGATATGCGCGCCGAAGTATGGTCACCTTTACAAAACACTGCTGTCTGGCTGGGCTCGTGGCTGTGGGGACACGAAACCACCGATGATTTGCTAGATGCTCTTAAAGAACTGGGCGGGCGTCCGGAGAGTGTGGATGAAGCACCGTTCGTCGATGTGCTGGCGATGCTGCGCGCAGAGACCGCTGAACTTACCGCGAAGCGCGGTGAGCGCGCGGAACCCGTTGTACGCCTCGCGCTTTCCGGGCCGGGAGAGCCCCCTGCCCTACCCGCAGGATCGGAGTCCTATCACGCAGCTATCCAAAGTTCAGCCGGAGCAATCATAGTTCGCACCAATAATCCCACGCGCAACTTAGTCCTCATACCTCATATCCATAGCAGCCACACCGCGTGGCAGGTAATCGTCGAAAAGCAGCAGCTCCCTGCCCCCGCCTGGCTGAGCCCTGGGGAAGCCGACGCACTGCTTGCTCAAGCAACCAGTGAATCCGCTGACCTTATCGCCGCAACTGGGTATAGCACTGAAGCACTGCCCAACCCCCGCCTCACCGTGGGAACTTTAAGCGACTTTTATGACACCCCCGGCCTTCCCCAATCAACGCCGGCCCGAGCAGCCAAACTCTTCGCCCGCGCCGACCGAGTGGCCGCGATCATCGAAACGGTTACCGACCGCATCAACGATCACAGCCTTGACCCGCAATTACTTCGCTTGTGGCGCCACATCCGGCAGGCCCGCATGACGGGCGTTGCCTATGCACTCGGAGAGTTCGCGCGTTAAAGAGACCAAATATCGCAACATCCCGCCGCACACGGCGCACCATTGATCGTGCACCCTTGCACGGTCACCTGCCCACTGGTTTCCTGCTCGCGGCCATGCTCCAGCTCTTCTATAAGGTCAACCACCATTTCTGCAAACCGAGGGGTCGGGCCTACAGTACGGGTACGCACGACCCTGACCCCCATATCCTCGGCCGCCTTCTGCAGCTCGGAATCGAGATCCCAAATAACCTCCATATGGTCGGAGATGAAACCAATTGGGCAAACCACAACCGTGTCGACACCTTCGTTCTGGTGAATCTCAGTGGTGTGATCAACAATGTCGGGCTCTAGCCACGGAGTGCGTGGATTGCCTGAGCGTGACTGCCATACAAGGTCATAATCGGAAATGCCAGCCTGCAACGCCACCAACCGCGCCGCCTCAGCCACCTGGCGGGAGTAGAGGTTTTTATCGCCTTCCGCGCCGCCAACGTTATCGTGCGCAACGGGGACAGAATGCGCGGTGAACAAAAGCCGGGTAGTCCCCTTCTTATCAGCTGAAACTTGTTCCCAGACCTCCGTTACGGCAGTGGCCATTTCGGCCACAAATTTCGGATGATCAAAGAATTGACGAATCTTCGTGAATTCAATCTCCGGCAGGCCTTGCTGCGCCAGATGCTCGCGCATGCGCTGAATATCTTCGTCATATTGCCGGCACGCGGAGTACCCACCCCATGCGGAGGTGGCAAATACAGCTACTTTACGGATACCGTCCCGAGACATCTGTTCTGCGGTCTCGTTGGCAAAGGGATGCCAATTCCGGTTGCCGAAATAAACCGGTAGATTATGTCCGCGTTTCTTCAGCTCACCGTGGACATGCTCGATAATTTCACGGTTGAGCGCATTGAGCGGACTTACGCCTCCGAAGTGATAATAGTGCTCACCCACCACTTCAAGCCGTTCGCGAGGAATTCCTCGACCACGGGTAACGTTCTCCAAAAACGGAACGACCTCCTCGTTTCCTTCCGGGCCACCGAAAGAAAGGACGAGGAGGGCGTCGAAGTTTTGGGCATTCTGTTGTGCGTCAGTCATGCCCTAAACAATACCAACCAAAAGTTGGAGATTAGAGAAGGCGCACGACGTCGGGAGTAGCACCACCCCAGCGAACTGGAACTACTGAAACAGTCTGACCAGACTGTGGCGCCTCAATCATTTGCCCATCACCTAGGTAGATAGCTACGTGCTGGTTGCCACCAGGACCGTAGAAGATAAGGTCACCGCGCTTCGCGTTGTCGCGAGGAACCTTCTTGCCCTGCTGGTACTGTGCGCCAGTGTAGTGAGGCAGGTCCAAGCCAGCTGCCGCGTAGGCGTACTTTACGAGGCCAGAGCAATCGAAGCCCGACTGGTTGAAATCACCGAAAGAGTCAGCCACTCCGCCATCTCGGAGCCCACCGGTAGGACCATTGTTATCGCCGCCGCCCCAAACATAAGGCACACCAACCTGAGATTCAGCACGGGAAATGACGGCCTCAATCTGAGCATCACGCCCAGCATCTGCGCCCGCAATAGCATCGTCAGACTCCGTCACCTCATCCACCTCAGGCGCATCAGCGCTAGCAGCGGGTGCAGTGTTCGGGCTTCCCAATCCAAGCAAGTCAGATGAGCCTTGCATGAGGGTGCGCACATCGTCCTCATCAACTGCAGCAGCGATATCATTCGCAAGTCCGAGCGCATCATTTACAGAGGACCCAGTTGTGAAGTCAACGTTCTGGAACGTTGGTGTAGCACCCTGATTGAGGGCGTTTCCAAATTCAGCTTCCGGAGCGGTACCGCCCTGGTTGATAGCACCTCGCTCTGCCGAATTATTGGACACGTTCGGGTCAGCAGAAACCTGCGGGGCACCCTCTCCAACAACCTCATCGGTAAAGTTTTCTGACTTGATTTCTTCGGTCAAGTTTTCAGGACTGACCGTCACTGCGTCGGAAGTCTTTTGATTGTCAAGCTCATTAACTGGATTTAGGCCGGTATCAAGCGTGTCCTGCTGAGAGAGCTGAAGACCACTTTCGTTCGCCGCCTGGGATTGCGCTCCCTGCTGGCGAGCAGAAGTTGCCTCCGCAAACCGTTGGGTAGCGTTCAGTCGAGCCTCATTTTGTGCTAACTCTCGACGCTCTTGCACCACACGATTCTCGGCGTCTCGCTTGTCTTTGTCTGCCTGATCCAACTCGCCCTGCAGGCTAGCAAGGTACTCTTCATTCGCCCCTGGATCGTCGCTAACTTGTTCCATTTGGCTCTGGATCCGAGCGATACGATCCTCGGCTTCAGCGACATCAGCTTCCGCTCGACTTAGCTCTGCACGCGAAGCCTCAACAGCCCCCTGCAAAGAGTCTGCGTTGTTAACCGCGCGGTCGATTGCCGCACGCTCTGAGTCGTGTGCTTGGATTACACCAGCATTGTCCGCCGGTGAATCATCGGCGCCTGCTGGCGCTACGGTAGAAAGAGTTGATACGGCTGCGGTACCTACTACTGCAGCAAGGAAAGCGCGAACATGTCGAATGCGCGGAAGGCGAATGGTGGCCACTGAAATACTCCTAGATTGGACCCACACAGTTCCTTTAAGAAGTGCCCATCACCGCTTCCGGGCATAGGAATGCCCGGGCTCCCCGCCTGCCTATTTCGCACAAACGCAGGCGTTATCGCATGTCTAACCGGGGTAACTAGAAAATCGCCTCGAGATGATAAAGATAGGTACGCGAAGCTATTCTCAAGCGCCCGTAGACACTAGAGGGGTAAATGGTTATGGACTGCCTCAATTGGCTGAGACTTCACTCCGGGCGTGTTGTTTCTATGGACCACCCAACAGTCCAGGGACTTTTCGTGCTGTAACTGGAAAACCTGACCTTTATCGCATTCCAGCCGACTGCCTTAAATCGCTACTGTTTCCCCACAACAGCGAAAATCAGACACCTTTGGATCCGGCTGAATTTGTTAAAAGCCTACTCGCCCAAAATCAACAGGCTGGCGCAAAAGGTCTACACATATCCTTTGTTCACAGCAGAAGTTCCCATGACTGCGAAGTCCACTTACTCGTTCGCGATATTTGCGACATACGTTCCAGGATGCGTTTTACAACCCAAGATTCCGCATGCCCCGATCACGTTCTATTGCACTGAGCGCCGTGAGAACTGCTCTACGGGTTCTGGCATGACTCGCCGCGGCGCCGGCTGACTTTGTTAAAAGGTCTAGCCCTTTAAAACAATCCTGAGCCGTCGAGGGCAAGCAGCCACAAACCATGAACAGGCCACACGAAGCTGGCCCTGGCGGAGTGAACAGGAGTTCCTAGCCCCAAAACCCTATGGACCTATCCGTGCGCCCCTTTCGTGGCTCTGAGCTTCGCGCTCTGCCCTATCGAAAGATTCGCACCAAAAGTTCCACACGGTGGAGTTCTAATGAACCCGTCTCACCTCATAAACGGAAGGTGGGTTGATGTTTAATTTTTTCGAACATTGCAATCGCTCAAGTTTTTAACTTGCATCCCCAATCTCTTTCGATGGAGCCCGGTTCATTGACTTTCAAGGACGGCCACTCGATGTTCCATCATTCGCTCGAGGCGTGCTTCCCCACATACCCATGCGAGTTCTCTCGTGACAGTCAAGGCTAAGCCCATGAACCCAGGAAGCAAGAAATGTCCCCTGAGTCGACACCCGAACCTTACGTCACGACACGCCCGCTTCGCACAATTTTCCCGCAATTCACGTGAGTCAAGTTAATTCACATGACTCAACATGAGCACCTAACCTGCAATGATTTTGTTACCATCCCGTTATTGTGATTTTAATCACGCACGAACTGGATGGACACGCGCGTCAAACCGCCCCCTGTGGACAGTATGGAAGCAAATCGACCACTCCCCCACCCCGAGTCAACCCCTAAGAGTTGACC
>NZ_JAKRDU010000008.1:0-95809 GCF_022347325.1 Corynebacterium nasorum | reverse complement strand
CATGTCGCGTGGGTGCAAAATGAGCTCAACGAAACACCCCGACAAATCCTCGGCGGCGCAACCCCACGTGAAATACTTAACGAACTATTCAAGCGTGGCGCATCCACCGCTTGATTCCGCCCATTTGAACTGAGCTTTTGGTATTCAACTTTTCTTGAGTGGACTATGTAAAGGGATATGACCAAAAGCAGGCTTGAAATCGAAGTCAAGATTAGACTGCTTAGAAGGCGATACCAGGTAAAGTCTGTCTGCCATGTAAAATATAGTAGACATAAGAGCGCTGTTTTACTTACGCCTAGAAACGTGGCGTGGGCAGTGCATATTTTTGTCTCGCGTCCGTACAGCTTCAATTTTTGTTTGTGAGGGTTGGTTGCAGACCAGAGAGAAACTTCATCTTGAGCGTTGATCACCTTTGAGGAGCGCTGTGCCGCAAGCCTCGCAAGCGAATCTTGAATGGCGCGAGCATTTCCCATTATCCGGTCTCTTCTTGCTAACCCCCATGGGAGCCGTAGTTGATGTAGAAGCATGCCACCTATTAATAAAACGGACAGCATGAGCAAATGAACGAGTGTCGTTGCTGAAGTTAGCTCTATCCAAAACTCTCCTACTGCAAAGCAATGCAATAGCAAGGAAGGATCTTCTGCGCATCGACTGCTATTAATTGCTGGGAGCATTGAATATGCGGAGCTCAGAGTAAACACGGTAAAGAGTGTGAGGCCTAAGCCCAAGTTGACTAATTCGCGGTGTTCGTGGCTGTAGTGTTTCTCCGCCTCCGGCCTTTCCAAATAGAGATAAATACCAGCTAAAACTGTCGTAATAGTTATGACCGTGGATAGGCTGAGCGGGTTTTCCGACGAAGAATAGATTTTAAAGGGGGAAAGTGACAGAAGGTGAGCACAAATAAGGCCCATCAGGATTACTCCTAGGCCAAAAAACCCTACACCTAAGAATGGTTCTAACCTCGAATTGGCGATTGGGAATATCTTCTGGATTGGTGTTTGTGGCTTCCAGACAATTGTCGCATCCCAAATAGTGTGGGAGCGGGTTTTACGATCTGCTGAGTTTGACATGAAATTCCGGCGGTGGAGAATCTGTTGAAAAGGAGGGCGCTCGGTAACAAAGACAACCCTGAGTAACTATCAGGGCACGACTAATTTTACAGTTCTAGAATCCCGAACGTCTGGGCCTGGAAAATAGAGTTTCTACCCGAGCTGAAACGTGGGGGCTTACCAATGATTTCAAGATTTTGAGTCCCTTGTAAAATTTCATTGCATGAAGAACTCGACTGACAGTTCAGAATTTCCCAACTCCTCTGAGCCCCCAAAGCTCCAGCTCAGCTCCTATATCCCGTTGATGTTCGCACTGCTTACTGCGGTGTTTGCGTTCCAGCTCAATGCGTCGATGCTCTCGCCAGCCTTGGCGACGATGGAAGACGAGTTGGGAGCTACCACCGCACAGATCGGCCTGACGCAAACGGCATTCTTTACGGCCGCGGCACTGTTCTCACTATTCCTGCCGCGCTGGGGTGACCTCATCGGGCGCAGGAAGGTCCTCGTTGGCATGATGGCGGTAGCTGCGCTGGGGTGCGTGGTATCAGCCATTGCGCCGAACGTCGCCGTGCTGCTTATTGGCCGCATTATTCAAGGCGTGGCAGGTCCTACGGTCCCACTGAGCTTGATTATGCTGCGCCAGCAAGTGCTCAATGAACAGCAGTACGCCCTGTTGCTGGGCATTGTGACCTCGGTAAACGGTGGTATTGCCGGTGTGGATGCGCTGGCCGGCGGCTGGCTGGCAGGCAACTTCGGCTACCGCTCGGTCTTTTGGACCATGGCAGTTCTGTGCGTCATTGCAGTAGTAGCGGTGCAGGTATTTACCAAGGAGTCCACGGCCACTGAAACCCCGCGCATGGATTGGGCAGGAGTTCTACCTCTGGCGGTGGCGCTGGGTTGCGTTCTCACTGCGTTCAACGAAGCCGGCAAGCTTGCTGAGGCCAATTGGTTCCTCGTCATCATCCTTCTCCTCATCGGTGCCGCCGGCTTCTGGGCCTTCTGGAATGTGGAGAAGAAGGTCGCCGATCCGCTCGTACCGGTGGCCTACCTCAAACAACGCCGCACGTGGGCACTGCTTTCTACCACGCTGCTCACCATGACCGGTGTCTTTGCCGTGATGAATGGCCTTATCCCTAACCTTGGCCAGGATGCAGATGCCGGCGCCGGAATTTCTGCCAGCGCCATTTCTTGGGTCACGCTCACCCCATACGCCCTCGCCGGCTTGGTCTTCGGCCCGATTGCCGGCTGGATGGCCTCCAAGTTGGGCTATAAATACGTCTTGCAAACCGGCCTCATCGGTACCGTCGTCGGCCTGATTATTTCTATCTTCGTGGTTGGTGCCCCGAACGCGTGGACCCTGCTTCTCGTCTCTATTTTCTTGGGCGTGACCTACGCGGGCATTGCCAATATCATGCTCAATGGCTTAGGAATTGTGCTCTCGCCGGCCGATAACCAGGGCTACCTGCCCGGCATGAACGCCGGCGCCTTCAACCTAGGCGCGGGCTTGTCCTTTGCAGTGCTGTTCGCGGTTTCCGGGTCTTTCGAGCATGGTTACCGCGCGGGCATGATTGCCGGCGTCATCATTCTGCTTGCAGCCCTAGCTTTGTCCTTCCGCATTCCACGACCGGAGTCCATCGGTGACACCGTGGCGGCCGTCAACGCCCGAAAGTAGGCTCGTGGCATGACGCGAAAAATCATTCTGGACTGCGACCCCGGCCACGATGACGCGGTGGCCCTGCTTCTAGCCATGGGCAACCCCACCATCGAGCTGCTGGGAATTACCACCGTGGGCGGCAACCAGACCTTGGATAAGGTCTCCCATAATGCCCTGGTGGTCAAGGAAATCGCTGGTCACCCGGAGATTCCCGTTTATGCCGGCTGCGACCGCCCACTCGTGCGCCCCGTCGAGGTTGCCGAGGCTATCCACGGCTCCACCGGCATGGACGTGGAAGGCGTCCAACTTCCGGACCCAAGCACCGCGCTTGCCGACGCCCACGCCATCGACTTCATCATCGACACCATCATGTCTCACGAGCCCGGCACCATCACCCTCGTGCCTACTGGGCCGCTAACTAATATTGCGATGGCCGCGCGCAAGGAGCCGCGCATCGTCGAGCGCGTCAAGGAAGTAGTCCTCATGGGCGGCGGCTATCACGAAGGCAATTGGTCCCCAGTCGCCGAGTTCAATATCAAGATCGATCCTGAGGCCGCCCACATCGTCTTTGAAGAGCCTTGGCCCGTCACCATGGTTGGTCTCGACCTCACCCACCAGGCGCTTGCCACCCTGGAGGTCGAAGCAGAAATCAAGGCTTTGGAGACCCCAGTCTCGGAGTTCGTCGTCGGCCTTTTCGGCTTCTTCCGCAAGGCCTACCAGGCTAACCAAGGCTTTGATAACCCGCCGGTCCACGACCCGTGCACCATCGCCTATCTCATCGATCCGGACATCGTCCAGACCCGCAAGGCACCTGTCCACGTCGAGCTTGCCGGCGCCCTTACCACTGGCATGACTGTCACCGATCTCCGCGAGCCTGCCGACGCCTCCTGCCACACCCAAGTCGCCACCACCCTCGACCACGCCGGTTTCTGGCGCCTGGTTACCGACGCCCTCAAAAACCTCGCCTAGGCCACCTTCGCCCCTCAAGCCATTCAACTTTCAGCCACGTTATGGCCCCTGAACCTCCAGTTCCAGGCCATAACGTGGCTCTAATTTGCCTCTGCACGATACTCGAATATCTACCGGTACTCTCTGACGAAAGTTGAATCATATCGGGAGGCTTAAAAATTTTCTTAGGGCCGCAGGTTATTCTTATACATGTAAGTTCTCTGTCCCGATCCCGCGTTAATGCAGAGCTGTAGTGGCAGGCATCTCTGCCATTTGAAGCGGATTTTGGAGTTTTCTCTTGAACAAGTACACAGTAAACCAGCAAACGGTGAGTGTCATTCTTGGCTGGATTGAAAGCAACAACATTGCTATCCCTGAAATGCAAAGGCCATTTGTATGGACCAGTAAGAAAGTCAGAGACCTGATGGATTCCCTCTATCGAGGTTTTCCTGTCGGGTATCTTATTACCTGGCAGTCTCAAGCGGCTCCTGTGAAAGGTGGTGGCAATGCAGGCTACCAACAGATTCTTATTGATGGGCAACAGAGGACCACGGCATTGCGAGCAGCGGTAGCCGGTGAACCAGTTATCAACAAGAACTTTGAGAAAAAGCGAGTAATTATCAGCTTTAATCCTCAATCTGAGGAGTTCGCGACTGCAACACCATTCCTGTTGCGCTCACCTGAATGGATTTACGATATTCACGAGTTCCTCAGGGGTGACGATGTTTTTGAAGCCCTCGATGACTACTTGTTGAAGAACCCAGAAGCGGATCGGCGCATTGTAGGTAAGAACTTGCAGCAATTAATGGGGATCAAAAATGCCCAGATCGGCATTATTTCTCTTAGCGATGAGCTCGATATTGAAACTGTCACCGAAATCTTTGTGCGCATTAACTCCAAGGGCGTCCCGTTGAGCAGTTCGGACTTTGTTATGAGCAAGATCAGTGCGCAGGGGGAGCAGGGGCGGAACTTGCGCAAGACTATTGACTATTTTGCGCATCTGGCTGTCAGTCCACAGTCGTTTGAGGAACTCGAACGAGATACTGAGTTCGTGAAGACTAAATTTTGGTCCAAGATTTCTTGGCTCAAGAATGACTCAGAAGATTTGTACGATCCTACTTATGTCGATCTGATTCGTGTTGCATCAATGGTTGCCTTCCGGCGCGGACAAATTAGTTATGTGGTTCGTGAGCTCAGCGGTTTAGACCCAGAAACTCGTAAGTTCGACCCAGAACGTATCCCTGTGGCGTATGACAAATTCGAGGATGCGTTACTCCGCACAGTAAACGAATATAACTTCAAGAAGTTTCTTACGGTCGTTAAATCTGCGGGATTTGTGAGTAACAAGCTCTTTAGCTCCGTCAATGCAGTGAACTTCGCGTACGCTCTTTTCCTAATCATGAGGGAAGACAAGTGTTCTGACTCGGAAGTTAGCTCCGTAGTACGCCGGTGGCTGGTAATGATGCTTCTCACCGGACGAGCTTCTGGAAGTTTTGAGAGTGGGTTTGAACGAGATCTAGCTCGAATTGCTCGGCATGGCGCTAAGGTCGCTCTGCAAGAAATTGAGCAGAGCGACCTCACTGATGCGTTTTGGGACTTCGGCTTACCTCAACGTTTGGAAACCTCGAGTATCAATAACCCACAGTTCCGTTCATTTTTGGCAGCCCAGGTGAAGGCGAAGGCACAGGCTTTCTTGTCCAAGCACTTCAGTGTGCACGATATGATCGAAATTCAAGGAGACATTCATCATCTCGTTCCGAAGGACTACTTGCGGAAAAATGGTGTGAATGACAAACGTGAATACAACCAAGTTGCGAATTACGCGATGACGGAAACAGCCGTTAATATCCGCATCGGTAACCGTCTACCCGCGGAGTATTTGGGTGAGGTGAAGACTCAAATCGCTAAGGGTGAGCCCACACTCGGAGAAATTGTTACAGAAGCTGAGCTTCGGAAGTCATTCGAAGAAAACGCAGTTCCCGAAAGCCTTTTTGAGGTGACAGTCGAGAACTTCGAAAGCTTCCTGGTAGAGCGTCGTAGATTGATGGCCAAGGCGCTGAAGGACTACTACTTTTCACTCTAATCCGATGTCTTAAGGAACATTGTTCTTCGGAAGACGGTCTTCACTAGCTCCATACAATGTGCCCTAGTGGTTTTAAATGCATTCGAGGTCACGCCTAGACTCGGAAGGGACACCACTAACCCAAGGAGCCACCATGAAGCAGCACCCTTTTCGCCACGTCGTTGTCATGGGAGTATCAGGCTCGGGCAAGACAACGGTGGGGGAAGCGCTCTCGCCGCTGGTTGGGCTGGAGTGTCGCGATGGTGATGATATGCACCCGCAGGCCAATATCGACAAGATGGCGGCGGGAACTCCGCTCAATGATGCGGATAGAGAGCCCTGGCTGAAACAGATTGGTCAGTGGTTGGCGGATAGGCCGGAAGGCGCGATGGTGGGCTGTAGCGCGTTGAAGCGGAAATACCGGGATCTTATTCGCCAGTACTGCCCGGGTGTGGTGTTTGTCCACGTGCACGGGGACTTTGATGTGCTGTATGAGCGCATGCAGCATCGGCCGGGGCACTTTATGCCGGCATCGCTTTTGCAATCGCAATTCGATACCTTGGAGCCGCTGGAAGATGACGAAACCGGCCGGGTCTTTGATGTGACACGGCCGGCGTCGGAAATTGCGGGCGATGCCGCAGCATGGATTAAAGCGGGTACTTAAAGCTGGCGCTAGAAGGCGGCTGCGGCGCCGTACATGACCAGGACTAGGGCGAAGCCGATAACGGAGATGAGCACCTGGTTGACGGTCCAGGTCTTAAGCGTGGTCATGGTGTCCATGCCCATGAGACGGCCGACGAGCCAGAAGCCGGAGTCATTGACATGGGAGCCGAAGACGGAACCGGCGGCGGTTGCAACAACGATAAGAGCGAGCTGGAGCTCGTTGAAGCCACCAGCTTCTACGGCTGGGACCATGAGGGCGGCAGCCGTAGTTAGCGCAACGGTCGCCGAGCCTTGGGCCAGGCGCAGGGCCACGGCGATGAGGTAGCAGGCCAGGATGACGGGGATGCCGAGGCCGGAAAGGGAATCAGCAAGCGCATCGCCAATCCCGGAGGTACGCAACACACCACCGAACATGCCGCCGGCACCGGTGATAAGCACGACCGAGCAGATGGGGCCGAGGGAGGAATCGACAAGCTTTTCCAACGCGGTCTTTTCTACGCCACGGCGCAGGCCCAAGACCACGAGCGCGACGAGGAGGGTAATCAGCAGGGCAATGGGGGTCTGGCCCAGCATGACAAAGAACCGTACCCACGCGGCGTCGGCGTCGATGGTGCCATAGGACGCCAAAGCATTGAGACCGGTGTTAAAGAAGATGAGCACCATGGGGATGAGCAGGATGGAAATCACCGTGGCGGCAGAGGCGGGTTTGTGAGGTTGCTCGTCCTCCGTGAGGAGGGGACCGGCGATGGCATCGGTTACCTTGATGGGGAATTTCTTACCGGAGAGCAGTCCAAAGCGGTAGCCGGAGATATACCAGGTGGGCAGGGCTAGGATGAGTCCGACTAAAAGAACGAGACCCATATCGGCGCCGTAGAATTCGCTGGCTGCAACGGGGCCCGGGTGCGGCGGCAGGTAGACGTGCATGACCGAGAATGCGCCAGCTGCCGGCAGACCGAAGGCAAGGACAGGGCCATTCAAGCGGCGAGCGACGGCGAAGATAACCGGCAGCATCACAATCAGGCCGGCATCGAAGAAAATGGGAAAGCCCATAATGAGCGACGCTAGGCCGAGTGCTAGGGGTGCTTTGGATTCGCCGAAGCGGCGGACCATGGCGTCGGCAAGCGATTTAGCGCCACCGGAAGCCTCCACCAGCCGGCCGATCATGGCGCCCAAGCCTACGAGCAGTGCCACCGAACCTAGGGTGGAGCTAAAGCTCTCTGTCATGGTGGGCACGATTCCGTCGAGGGGAATGCCCGCAGCCAGCGCCGTGAGTGCCGAGACCACCAATAGTGTGAGGAAGGCGTGAAGCTTGAAATAGATGACCAACACCAAAATTACGGCGATGGCGGCCACCGCAATGCCCAGCAGCGGGCCGGTCGACAGGGTGGGTTCCCACGTATCCATGGGCGGACTCCTTTTCTAATGCAAACCTTTGAATAACGGCAACGTTAGCAGTAGGCCTGTGTGCCGCCTAAAACAATCGGATGAATGCGACCTACCCAACACGTAGCCGGGTAAAGACAGAAAAATCCCCTAGACACAGTGCTGGGCCTAGGGGAGAGGAGTCGTCGGGCGTTTAGTCGAACTGACCCTGGATAATAGCCGCCGCATCCAGCGGGGTCACATGGTAGGAGATGGGGTTCTGGTTAGCACCTGCCATGAGCGCGCCGGCGCAGGAGTGACCGGCGCCCATCATGTGGCCCAGCTCGTGAGCGATGGTGCCCTGGACTGCTTCTGGGTACTGGGCATTAGGAATCTTGATGAAGACCATCTTGTGATCCGGGTAAGCGGCACCCTGGACGTAGCCATTTGGGTCGGGCTTGAAGATGATGGCGATGGTGTCATCATCAGCCTCAGAAGGCTTAACTTCCTTCAGGGAAGCCTTGCCCTTGAGGGCCTTGTTCCACTCGGCAACCGCGGCATCCAGCTGCTTGCGGTACGGGAAGTTTTCAACCACCTTGTACTCCAGCACGCCATCTTTGAAGTACGGCTTTACGGAGTCTTCATCGTGGAGGATGGAAGGATCCGGGACCGGCTTGCCATCGTTGGCCAACTTGGTGATGGTCTTGCAGGTGCCTGGAGAAATGAGGGAGCGAACTGGGTCGCTCTTGGCGCTGGCGGCCGGTGCGGCGACGGTGCCGAGGATGGCTGTTGCAGCCAAAGTGGCGGCAGATAGCTTCTTGAAAGAAGGCATAGGCAGTGAATTACCTTTCGGTTGATTTTAAGGTTCGCTGAGTGCAATATTCCGAGCAATATCCGTAGTAAACGGCACTGCACGGGCGTCTTATGTGTGCGAGCATATATCAGTTTCTTATCTTCTGCAAAGGGAAAAATAAGAATCTAAGGTGTCAACTGCCTATTTGCTGCTTCTAGTTCAGGCGCTGCCCGGTGGTGGTGCTAAATAGATGCACTCGGTCCGGGTCGGGGGAAACGTAGAAAGTATCGCCCACCGCATAGCGGCCGCGGGCATTGACCAGGATGCCGGTCTGACCGCCCATGCGGGTAGAGGACTTAAGGATGCCATCGGCGGAGCTGCTGCCCGCGGCGTCGTTCAGGTCGCCATAAACGTAGGTCTGGTTACCCAGTTCCTCGATATGCGCGACAGTAAACTTTGCCCCACCGTTGCCGGTATCGCTTAACTGCCAGTCTTCAGGGCGGATGCCCACGGTGACAGTCTCAACGCCATCGAAGTTGTAATTGGCCAAGTTGATGGGGGTAGAGCCGATACGCAGCTCCGAGGAGTTATGGGATAGGTCGTAGATATTCATCGCCGGGGAGCCAATGAATCCGGCGACAAAGACGTTCTGCGGGCGGTCATAAATGGTACGGGTGGTATCCACCTGCTGTAGGACGCCGGCGTTGAGAACTGCGACGCGGTCACCCATGGTCATCGCCTCCGTCTGGTCATGGGTGACGTAGACGGTGGTGGTGCCAAGGCGGCGCTGCAGGTTAGAGATCTGCGCGCGGGTGGATACGCGCAGCTTGGCATCCAAGTTGGACAAGGGCTCGTCCATGCAGAATACGGCTGGCTCGCGCACGATGGCGCGTCCCATAGCTACGCGCTGGCGCTGGCCGCCGGAAAGATTGGCGGGCTTGCGGTCCAGCAAATCTTCCATCTGCAGGATCTTCGCAGCCTCTTGCACGCGAGACTTAATCTCGCTTTTAGGGACCTTGCGGTTTTCCAGTGCGAAAGACATATTCTGCGCTACGGACATATTGGGGTAGAGCGCATAGTTTTGAAAGACCATGGCCACGTCGCGGTCCGAGGGGCTCACCCCGGTGACGTCCTTACCACCGATACGAATGGAGCCGCGGTCGGTGGGCTCGAGGCCGGCGAGCATACGCAGGCTGGTGGACTTACCGCAGCCGGAGGGGCCGACAAGGACCAAGAATTCGCCGTCAGCAATATCGAGGTTGAGGCGGTCAACGGCGGGGCGCTTAGCATCCTTGGAGTAGATGCGGCTTGCGCCATCGAAGGTGACAGTAGCCATGGTTACCTTTCAGAATGTAGTGAGGGGAGGAGGGCGCCAGGGGGAGCCTACTTATTGATGACGGTCTTGACCTGGTTGTCATAAATGGACTGCAGGGTCTTTTGCAGGTCTGTAAGCACCTTGGTGACGTCATCGCGGTTGGTGACAATCTTTTCGAAAGCACCACCAATCTCCTGGTCCGCGCCGGGCAGGAAGACACGGGCATTATCCTGCGGGCGAGTCTCCGGAAGTTGCTTGATGGCGGTTTCGAAGTTCGGGTTTTCTTCCATGAACTTCTTCTGGTCCTTGTTGTCTATCGCGGTGGAGCGCACCGGCATATAGCCCACGTTCTGGGACCAGTAGCAGGTGTTTTCCTCATTGGTGATGAAGTCGATGAGCTTAATTGCAGCCAACTGGCGGTTCTTGCTGATGCCAGCTGGGATGGCAAGGCCAGCACCACCGGTAGGGCAGGCGCCCTCGCCAGTCGGGTTAGGCAGGAAGGCGGTACCGAGCTCGAATTTGGCGGTATCGGTCAGGCCTGCCAGGTCACCGGTGGACAGCACAGTCGCGGCTGCGCGGCCGGTGCCGAACTCCATGGCCATGTCATTGCCCACGTAGGAGTAGCCCTTCTTTTCATCGGTGATGTCTTTGAGCCACTCGACGGCCTTGATGGTCTTGTCATCGGTGAACTTCAAGTCCCACTCATCGGAGTAGGCACCGCCCTTGGACCACAGTGGGCCCTGGAAAATCCAGCCCAGGTAGTCCACGGCATCGCCCCAGCCAAATGGCTTCATCTTGGAATCGGCCGCGGCGAGCTTCTTGGACCACTCGTCCATCTCATCCCAGGACTTCGGGCCGCGGTCAGGCAGACCGGCCTTCTTCCACGCATCCTTGTTGTAATAGAACAACGGCGTGGAACGAGCGAAAGGAAGCGCAAAGTGGCCGCCGTCGTAGTTGTAATCCTCGTAGAGTGGCTGCACATAGGTAGACAGGTCGATTCCGGCTTCCTTCGCCAGGTCATCCACGTTGGCGATCTGGCCGTTGATGGCAAAGTTGTACCACCAGACGTCGGAAAGCACCACGATGTCCGGTAGATCTTGGCCGGTGAGCGCGGCGTTGAATTTCTGTGCAGCCTCTTCGTAGTTCTTGCCGGCATCAACGAGGTTGACCTTGATATCAGGATTCTCCTTTTCAAAGCGGGAGATGATTTCCTTCTCAATGTCCTTAGACGTGCCCGGGTGGTTGGACCACCAGGTCAGTTCGGTGACTTCACCATCGCCGCCTTTGTCTTTACCGCCTTGTGGGTTAGTAGAAGAGGTGCCGGCGCAAGCGGCGAGAGTGGTGGCAGATGCGGCTGTGGTAGCAAGGGCGAGGAATGTGCGGCGTAGCATGTAGTTCTCCTGAAAAATCCTGGTTAAGGGGGAAATAAAGTATGTGGAAACGGCGAGCGTGGGTGGGGTAGAAGTCCTTCTATCCCTTGACGGCGCCAGTGGTCAGGCCTTGAATCATGTACTTTTGCAAGGCTAGGAAGATGATCACCATCGGGATGATGGTGAGGATGGTGGCGGCCATAACCGGACCCCAGTTGGTCACGCCATCGTTGTTTTGCAGCATGGTCAGACCCACCTGCAGTGGGGCAACGTCCTCAGTATCGGCCATGAGGAATGGCCACAGGTAGGTATTCCATTCATTGACCATGGTGATGACGGAAAACGCGGTCAGCGTTGGCCAAGAGACCGGCAGGAGCACCTTGGTAAGCAGGCGGATGGGGCCGGCGCCGTCCATACGGGCGGCTTCCACCAGCTCATAGGGCAGGGATAAAAAGTGGTTGCGCATGAGGAAGGTGCCGAAAGCCACGCCGGCCAGCGGCACGATGATGCCCACGAAGGTATTGCGCCAGCCCAAGGAATTGACCAAGGCGTAGTTAGAAATGACGGTGATTTCGCTGGGCACCATGAGTGAGGAAATGACCAACAAGAACACCAGATGGCGGCCTGGGAAGCGCAGGATGGCCAGCGCATAGGCAGAGATGACACCAAGCACAATCTTGATGATGGACAGCACTGCGGTAATGACTACCGAGTTGCGCAGGTAGGTCCAGAAAGGCACGCGGGTGGTGGCATCGGAGTAATTCTCAGTCTCCCATACCGGCGGCAGCCAGTTGACCGGATCTGTATAAATATCGCCCTTGGCCTTGAAAGAGGTCATGAGGATCCAAAAGAGCGGGAGACCAATAAGGAGCAGTACCGCGAGGATGCCCAAATAGCCGCCTACGAGCTTGGCGCGACGGGTGGTGGGGGATTCATCCGTGACCATGTGAAGGGTTGAAGTAGCCATAGTGGGTTAACCTCGCTTATCCATGATGCGTACCTGGATCAGGGTGATGATGAGCAGGATCAGGAACAAGATGGTGGCGGCAGTCGCACCGTAGCCGGCGCGGAAGTTGACGAAGGTCTCGTTATAAATCTGGAAGACCAACGTCTGCGTGCCATTGCCCTGTGGGCCGCCACGGGTCATGACGTTGATGATGTCGAAGACCTGCACGGAGTTAAGAAGCACCGTGATGGAAAGGAAGAAGGTCGTATTGCGCAGCTGCGGCATGGTCACACGCCAGAATTTGCGCCAGCGTCCGGTGCCGTCGATAGCGGCGGCTTCATCCAGTTCCTTGTCTAGGCCTTGGAGCGCGGCTAGATAAATGACAAAGGTATATCCAAGGTTTTTCCACACGAAGGTGAACGTCACCATGAACATCGCCCAGCCTGGCACGGCATAGAAATTCGGGGAGTCGATGCCGAACCAGCCCAGCATGTCCTGGATGAGGCCAAAGTTCGGGTCAAAGACGAATTGGAAGGCGATACCAATGGCCGCCCCAGAGATGGCATAGGGCGCGAAGACCACCGAGCGTGCAAAGTTGCGGCCCTTAATGTTCTGGTTGAGCAGTAATGCCAGCGCTAGACCGATGATCATGGAGCCAATGACCGCAAAGAATGTGAATACCACAGTGTTGAGCACGATGGTCTTCGTATCCTCGCGGCTAAACCACTCCACATAATTGTCCAAGCCTACAAAGGTGGAGGTAGGGCTGGAAATATTCCAATTGAAAAAGGATAGCCGGATATTATCTAGCAGCGGCCGGTAAGTAAATACAGCCAGCAGGATCAGGTTCGGCGCTAAAAGCGCTGCGGCCAGCAGCCATTCCTTGTGGCGATTGCGCGCTGCTTTGCGTACCAGCGCCGCAGAATCACTGGGGTTTTCCGTGTGGGTGGGACGGGCGATGGTAGTGCCTGAGTTGCCGCCACTGAGAGAGTCTTCCTGAAAGGTCACTCGGTCAATCTAGGGCGGACGGGTGAAGCCCAGATACATGAAAAACAAACAATCAGTGAATTATTAATGTCCGATGGGTTAAAAGTGGATGCGTCATCAAATTTTTTTAAAAACTCCAGCTCAGCGGGCCGTGGTGCCTGTCTCTTTAACATAAAACTATGGCTGGCATTACAAAAATGCCTTGCTTGCCGACGCCCACCTTCCTCCCACCCTTCTACACTGGCACCCATATTCCACCGCGATTCCACAAGGAGGAAGCAATGTCTGTCCGCACTGTCTGCAGCAACTATGACTCCGTCAAAGTTTGGCAGGAGCCACTTTATAAGGACCTGCATCAGCACCCGGAGCTATCAATGCAGGAGGAGCGCACGCTTGGCATCATCAAGGGCAAGCTTGCTGACCTCGGGTTTGAACAAGTGGATGTAGGCGGTGGCGTGGTTGGCATCTTAGAAAATGGTGCCGGGCCAACTGTCATGCTGCGCGCGGATTTTGATGGCCTACCAGTCAAGGAGGACACTGGCCTGGATTATGCCTCCACCGATACCGCCCTTGACTCGGATGGAAACCCCATATCCGCCATGCACGCCTGCGGTCACGATTCGCACGTGGCCAGCCTGCTGGGCATGGGTGCGCTCATGGCGCAGGCTACCGACCAGTGGTCCGGCACCCTGCAACTAATTTTCCAACCGGGCGAGGAAATCGCTGCCGGTGCCCAGTCCATGGTGGATGACGGTCTGGTAGATAAGGTAGCAACTCCCGATGTTGTCCTAGGCCAACATGTTTTTGCTAGCCAATTTCCTGCTGGCACCGTTGCTCTTGCCGCAGGACCCTTCATGTCCACCGCGGTAAGTCTGGATGTCAAGGTTTATGGCCAAGGCTCGCACGGTTCCATGCCACACCTCAGCGTCGATCCAGTGGTGTTGGCCAGCTCCATTGTGATGCGCCTTCAGACAGTCATTTCCCGCGAACTAAGCCCTTCCGAGTTTGGCGTGTTGACCGTGGGTGCTATCAATGCCGGTTCGAAGGCAAATATCATTCCTTTTGAGGCTAACCTGAAGATCAACGTGCGCGCCTATAGCGAGCAAGTACGCGACAAAATCTCCGGCGCTATCGAGCGCATCGTCAACGCTGAGTGCCAGGCTGCCGGTAGCCCTCAGCCTGCTGAATTTAACTATCACGATGCCTACCCGCTTACCAGCAATGATGACGAGACCACGGCGCGGCTCCAGAAAGCCTTCACATCCTACTTCGGCGCCGACCGCGTTCTTACCGCAGAACCCCTCACGGCCAGTGAGGATTTCTCCACCATTGCGCGTGCCTTTGGGGTTCCCTATTGCTTCTGGGTATTTTCCGGCCGCGAAGAGGGAAAAGATGTTCCCAACCACAGCCCGCACTTCGCCCCGCTGCTCCAACCCACATTGCGCACTGGCACCGAAGCACTTGCTGCCGCTGCATTGAGCTATCTGGGCAACGACTAAGCGGGAAACTGTACATGGCCGCACGGTTCTTAAAAGATGTGCGGCCATTGCTGCTGGCATCCGGGCTGTGGGGGGAGTAGTTCATAGCCGCCAAGTCTGGTGAGTTTTCTCTATGCAAGGTTTTCCTGCGTCTACCGTTTCTTAGTGCAATTAACCGGCAGACCCCTAAAACAGCTCCAACGCCCGGGCCTCACTTGGGGCCGCAGGGCGCTGGAACTGGTTCTCTCTATCTCTCTTGCGTTCTCTCAAACGCATGAACTTAAGATAACTCCCTAGCCTGCTACGGGCCTGCGTTTTACCTGTGAGTATTGTGGTAATGGGGTGGAAATCGCCATATAAACGCGCAGACCAGCCCACGGTGTAAAAGGCGGCGACCTCTAGGTCGATGAAGAACTATTCATAGGGGGGCGGTTCTGCGTAGGATTCTAGGTAAAACTAAAAGTGTGTTCTCGGGCTTCGGTTGGGGTCGAGAAGCCTTTAAATAGGCGCTAAAACCGTGTCAGAGGAGGAGATGTGTCGCAACAATTTGATCCAGAATTGCACCGGCAAATGGGCGTGGAAGCGGATGTTGTCTTGCGGGTGGGAATGCTCCTAATGGGTGCCGGCACTTCTGGTTACCGTGTTTTAAGGGGGATGAAACGCAGTGCGCGAGCTTTGGGGTTTGACCACTTAGATGCCACAGTGGGTTTGACGCAGATTACTTGTACGTTCCACCGCGGGGAATATTTCAGGACAGTGATTGCCCGGCAACATTCTCCTGCGGTTGATGCTTCGCGGATAGAAGCCTTAGAAGACCTGACCCATAATCGGCTCTATGCGGGGATTACTGCCCAAGAATTGGCCGCAAAGCTGGATGTTATTGAGTTTGGAGTCAAAAAGCGCTGGAGCGGTTTAGTTCTTTCTTTTGCCGCCGCGATCGCGTGCGCGGCGTTTGCGTATCTTAACTGTTTCCCGCTAGAAGCGGTGGGGTTGGTGGCTCTAGCGGCGTTTGCAGGCCAGTTTGTGCGGTACACGGTTCTCCACCGGCACGTCCATCAAATCGGGGGAGTAATTGCTGGCGGGGCAACGGCAAGTATCGTTTTCTTCCTTTTAACGGAATTTTTTGGTGCGATAGGCTCAGTGGCTCCGAGTGAATTGTCCTCGGGCGTGGTAGCAGCGGTTTTATTCTTGATCCCCGGATTTCCTCTTTTCTCTGCTTTGATCGACATTGCGCGTTTTGATTTGGACGCAGGAATAGTCAGGTTAGGGTACGCCTTCACTGTTATATTTACAGCGACTTTCACAGTCTCGATGGTTAGCTGGTTGACACAACTTACCCCTGATCCGCCCGCCCCTGCACAGGATATGAAGTGGTTTTTGTTGGCGCCGGTCGCAAGTTTTCTGGGAATTGCTGGCTTTGCCTTTCTTTTCAACTCTTCCCGCCGCATGGTTTTGGTCGCAGCGTGTGTCGGAACGGTGGCAAACGAGCTCCGTTTGATCCTCATTCACGCAGGTACAACTATTTTCTTTGCGGCATTCGTGGGAGGACTATTGATTGGGCTGCTAGGTGCGGTTGCTTCTAAAAAGGCGCGCCTTCCTCGTATTACAACGACCGTTCCGGCTGCCGTGATTATGATTCCGGGGGTGACAATGTTTCGAGCAGTGTTTTATTTGAATGACGGTCAAATGGATCAAGCTTTGGCAAACGTTGCGACAGGAATGATGGTGGTTGGTTCTATTGGCGCCGGATTGGTGTTTTCTCGCCTGCTAACTGATAAGGATTGGGCATTGGGCCGACTTATTGATTTTGATAAAAAAATTCCGCAGAAGCCCTCTACAGCATGAAGTTAGGGTCTTAACTGGGAAAACGCCTGTGGCCCCCACTTCCTTTCGGAACTGGGGGCCACAGGCGTCTCTCTCACTGTTTCCATATATCGGCATGTGCCGCCCTGTGGAAACTGCAGGGGGTTCTCTCTATCTCTCTCATATGCGCTCTCTCAAACGCACGATCTCAGTATGGGGCACTGTGCTGTAGTGTCCATGAGGCTCGGCTGTTGGGTGGCTGTTAATGGCTGGGAGGGGATGGATAAGGCGCTGACAAGCGTAACAATTGTGGGGGAGTGCAATATTGGCGCATAAAAGTGACGTACACCATAAGTTGATTCTGTAGGGTTGAGGGCATGCGCGCAGCGGGCCTGCGCCGTTTTCAACTGCTTGTATAGCTACAGAATTGAGGTGAGGAGCATGTCTCCTCTCACTTCCCAACCCCCAGCCAATGATGCCGTGCCGGCACAGGTGGAAGATACAGAAGAAACAAAACGCCAGCATCGCTCGGCCATAAAGGCAGCGTTTATAGGCACCTTCATTGAGTGGTTCGATTACGCAGCCTATATCTATATGTCCGCGATTATCTCCCGAGTCTTTTTCCCGGAGATGGAAGGCCGCCGTGCCCTGATTATGACGTTTGCGCTCTTTGCGCTGTCATTCTTGGTGCGGCCTTTGGGTGGCATCGTATGGGGTCACTTCGGTGATAAACACGGACGCATCCAGACCCTAACGGTCTCCATTGTGATGATGTCCCTGGCTACCGCGTGCATCGGTTTCCTTCCTGGCTATGCCACCATCGGCTTCGCCGCGTCCCTTTTGCTGCTGCTGTGCCGCATGGTGCAGGGCTTTTCGGCAGCCGGTGAGTATGCAGGCGCGGCCACGCACTTGGCCGAGATCGCTCCGGCCGGCAAGCGCGGCATATATTCCGCGGTGGTGCCGTCCGCTACGGCTTCCGGCTTGTTGCTGGGCTCGCTCATTGCCTCGTTGCTGACGGGCGTGCTCGACGATGCCGCCTTGGATTCCTGGGGCTGGCGCGTGCCTTTCTTGATTGCGTTGCCTTTGGGCATGTACGGTCTGTGGATTCGCCGTCATACGGAGGAGTCCTCCCACTTTGAGGATCAGGATGAACCGGAAGAATCTCCGTTGCGGGAGGTGCTCAAGTATCCCAAGGCCTTGGCCATTGCCTTTGCTGGTGCGGTGCTCAACGCCATTGGCTTCTACGTCATTTTGACCTACCTGCCCACCTACCTCTCAGAAGAGTTGGGTATGGCCGCAACCCCGGCGTTTATAGCGTCCTCTGTTGCCTCCGCATTCTATGTGGGCTTTGCCTTGCTTACCGGCATGCTTTCGGACCGCCTGGGCCGCCGCACGACCATGCTGTGCGCGGCCGCTTTTATGGGCGTGACTATCATTCCGGCCTTTATGCTTCTCGACGGCGCCGGAATCCTCCTCGTCATTATCATTCAGGTCTGCTTGGGTGGCGTGCTGGCGCTCAACGACGGCGTCCTGCCCTCCTTCCTTTCCGAGCAGTTCCCCACGCACGTCCGTCTATCCGGTTTCGCTCTGACGTTTAATACGGCCAATGCTGTCTTTGGCGGTACTGCTCCGATGATCGCCACCTGGCTTATTGATGTCACTGGTCTGCAGCTTGCCCCTGCTTTCTATTTGGTGGCTGCGGCGCTGGTGACTGGAACCGCGGTGCTATTCGCGTCGAAAAAGAATAAGCTGCACCAGTAGCGTTTCGCTATAAAAGGATAAAACGCCTGCGGCCCTCGGAACCGGAAGGAACCGAGGGCCGCAGGCGTCTCTCTCTACAAGGTGTTTCCATGTATCGGCCTAAGCCGCCCTCTGGAAACTGAGGGGTTCTCTCTATCTCTCTCGTATGCGCTCTCTCAAACGCATGATTTAAGTATGGGGCACGGGGCTGCTACCACAATGGATTGTGCCTGATAGGTCCCTGCTAGTTGCTGAAAGTTTACTGCTAGCCCATTTGTGGCTTAATAGTCATAACTTTCGGCAGTATTTGCATCCGCGCCAATGCGTTGCAAGTGTGTGCGGCGCCTTTTCCTGTTCTGACATGTTGTCTCCCGCCTTGTCAGACAGGAAAAGTACTTGTCGAACCACTTTTTTATGGGATTATTGGAATATTCCCCAGATGGTGGCAAAGAGCACGATAAAGCCCATGACCGCCACGAAATAGTTGGTCTTTTTGCCACGGAAGCGGGCTAGGGCGTCCACTCGGTAAATGACCCAGATGGGAAGCAGGTAGGTCATGAAGGCGAAGAATACGCCGCCCACGACAGAAATCATGTCCAGGATGGAGGGGTTGAAAATTCCTACCAGTGACGTGGCGATGAAGATGAAGAGGTAGGTCCATAGGTCGAGCGTGCGGGCAGACATCTTCTTTGTGGCTTTCGGTGCGGCCAGGTTGAAGAGGTACTGGGTGCCCTCGATGGTGCCAAGGGCATGGCCGAAATAGGAAGAAGCCACCGCACAAATAACCACGATGGGTGCCATGTAGGCCATAAATGGGGTGCCGGTTTCGTTGGCGAAGTAGGAAAGTACCGGCAGGTTCTTGTCATTTGCCTCCTGCATGCCGTCTGCGCCCATGGCCAGTGCGCAGGACCAGACAAAGAACATGGTGAAGACGGTCAGCAAGATGGCGGAATTGCGGATAACCTTATCGGACTGTGCGTGGTGGTCCGCTCCGTATTCCTTTTCCATGCCCAGCGAGAATTGGGAAATCGCAGCAACGAAGGAGAAGGAGAACACCAAGACGGGAAGGATAAGGATAATGGCCTTGATAACCCCGCCAGCGGTGTGATCGCCGGCCTCCATGAAGGAGCCGAGGTCCCATTGCGGACTGAGGTAGAGCGATACTGCTGCCAGCGCCACGATGAGCGGATAAACCACGAACTGGGCAATCTTCAACATGATGGCATTGCCAAAGGCAAGTGCCAGCGTCATCAGTCCTACGCACAGCGGTGCCAAGATATAGCGAGAAATTTCCGGCCCACCTAGCTGGTTGACGATGAAACTATCGACCGTATTAGTAATCGATACGCCGTAAATGAGCACCACCGGGAAGATGGTGAACCAGTAGATAATCGCGAGGATAATGCCGTTGCCCCGGCCAAAGAAGTGGGTGAGTACTGCAAGGACGTCTTCGCCATGCAGCGGCGAATAGCTAATGATCCAGGAGAAAGCACGGTGGGCCAGGTAGGTCATCGGGAAGATGAGCAAGGTGGCTACCAGTAGCGGGATGAAGCCGAAGCTGCCGGCGGAAATCGGCAAGAAGAGGATACCTGCGCCCACGGCAGTGCCGAAGAGCGTGATGGTCCACTGGCTATTGACGGCCTTATTGGTAGTCACCTGGCTGCCGCTTGGGGTGTCTGCGCTGCCGGTAGTGGGTGAACTGGCCGGTGAAGCAGGCGCATTCGCAGTCGTGTGAGACATAGAATTCATCCTTCAGTACGTGTGAATAAGACAACATAAACAATCTATCTGAAGGTTTTGGCGAACGAAAGTAAAAGTATGATCTAAGTTAAAGAAATATTAAAGACCGCCGCACCGAGGGTGGTGCAACGGTCTTTGGGGATCTTGCTAAGGCTTGGCAGCTAGTCCGCGATCAGGTTTTCTTCCTTCAAAAAATCGAGTGCCACGGTGGTGTAGTCCTCACCGTCGACGTCGACGCGGGCATTGAGTTCCTGCATCTTTTCGTCGTTAAGCAGCTGTGAAACGATCAAGAAGAAGGCCGCCGCACCATCAGTGGTGCAGCGGCCTTCTCTTTGAGACTGGCTAGGAAACTATGTTCCTAGGGAAGAAGTAGGGGTTCTTAGAACAGACCCTCAGCCTTCTTGCCAAAGTCATTCAAGGTGTGCTCGCGGGAATCAACGTTCTGGTCGTTGTGCTTGGAGTCATCACCCTTGATGCGGGAGGTCTGGGTTACCTCGATGTTATTGATGAGGCGGCCTTCCTTGGTCTTGCCATCGCCGAAGTCCAGGTTCGCAATGCGAGCCTCTTCGCCAGCGTTAATCGGGTTAGCCAGGGTTACCTCGAAGGAGCGGGTGGAGGTCTTCTCGTTGAAGCCCAGGTCACGGATGTGAGCGCCGTTGGAGGAACGCGGAGTGATGAGGCGGTCAACGCCCTTCGGGCCCTTGGCGGTCTTCACATCAACGCGGAACTGGGTAGCTGGGAACTCGCCGTAGTAGCGCTCGGAGCCAACGTTCTTGGCGCGGACTGCAACGGTGCCTGCGAAGCCAGCGTGCTTAGCGCCGGAAACGGTCATGTAAGGCTCGAGGTCGAGCTTGTGCTTGGAGTCCTTCTTGTCCTCCTTGGCATCAACCTCTTCCTGCTTCTTCTTGTCAGCAGCCTCTTCGTTCTTGCCCTCTGCCTCAGAAACCTTCTCGGCATCTTCCTTGGCGGTGCCCTCGGTGTCCTTGATTACCTCTGCGTCAGCCTCGAGGTTCTTGTCCTCTTGCACAACCTTCGGGTCGTTGACGTCGGTGGTGTTCTGGGCATCCTTGTTAGGAGCGTAGGAATCAGACAGCTTGTCGTACAGCTTGACGCGAACTTCGTTCTTAACCGGCTGCATTGCATTCCAAGCGGTCGGGGTGGACCAGGTGCCGTTTGGCTTGCAGTACTGCTGGGTACCGGTCATGTTCAGCACGCGGAAGCCGTAGGTAGCTTCACCGGTGTGGTTTGGCGGAACGTCGTAAGGTCCGATGGACTGGCCAGCCTCCCAAGACAGGGAGTAGGAGGCGCTAGCACCAATCTTGGTTGCGATCTCGTGGGAGATGCCTGCGGAGCCTTCAGCATTCTTGCCGGAGCCCTTGCCGCCCAGGTTCATGGACGTGGTCTCGGTGCGGTCACCGTTGACGGAAACGGAGATGGACTGGGACTTGGACAGATCCTGCTGCAGTGGGATGTCCTTCTTGGTCTGGTTGGTGGTGGAGATGGTGCCGGCCGGCAGGAAGCGATCGGAAACCTTGTAGACCACGGTGCGGTGGTCTTCCCACGGGTTACATACCGGGCGAGGGTTCAGAACGTTCGCCTTCATGTGGTCGGAACCGTGGGTGGTGTGGATGATGGGCAGCTGCGGGTTCAGGGCCGGGGTCTCTGGGTAAGACTCGGTCTGGGCGGTGGCGCCAGCCAGCGGTGCCGCGAATGCGGCGCCGGCGACGATGAGGCCGGCGGTCAAGCCGGTCATGCGACGACGAATCGACATCTAGAACTTCTCCTAATGCAGGTAGAAAATGAATGAACTAATGAATGAAATCCAGCAACTTTCGGAGTTGCGCTAAGAAAACGCAAAAACACGCTTAAAGTTACGTCATCTCTTAGATGTCTATATATTTTGCCTTCAGAAGGAGCGATATATTTTATATAGACTAAGCTGTTTATTTGGCCTTGTTCCCGCTAAGTGGTCGATAGTGCGTCAAAAATTATTGATGGATAGATGTCTATACATTGCCTATTTGGCGCGAATTGGAATACCCCTTATATGGGGGTATTTGACTCTTCCCTAAAGTGGTGTACGAGTCTTGTGGGGAAATTATGGGCGTGCCACTATATGCGTCGTGCGCTGCATTTAAGCGGGTGAAAGGCGGTTATAAAATGCCTGCGCGTGAATGTTACATGTCATAAGTTATAGGCGTTTACATGGCAGAGGTTGGTGCTTTTCGCAACCGGAACTGTCCAGGATGTTCCGAAGAGGGTGGGGTGCAGGGCTAGAAGAGGGCGGATTCAACGATCAGCATGAGGGCTGCAGAGATGGCCACAATGATGACGATGCGGTTGAGCAGTTTCCTATCTATAAATCGGTTGAGGTAGTTCGCTGCGATAAGTCCAATGACAATAAGGGGGAAATAGGCCGCCGCAGCGGTTACTTGGGTGCTGCTGATCTGTCCATTGAGCGCCAAAATTATAAGAGAAATTAAGGTTCCGAGGACGAAGGTGCCAGCCAAAGTGCCGCGGGTACGGTTCGGATCAAAACGCTTCATAATCAACGCCATGGGCGGGCCGCCTATGGAAGTGGAGGTGCCCAGGATGCCGGAGGCTACGCCGGCGATGAGCGTATTGAGGGTGGTCGGCCGCGGGCTCCATCCCAAACTGGATAGGGTCATGGCAAAGAGTACGGCGCAACCGATGAAGATGGATAGTCCATTGGGGGACAGACTCGCGATTGCCCAAGCGCCTATTAAAGAACCGGGGATGCGGGCAAGAGAAGAGATTCCCACCACGCGCCAAGAAGTCTCGCGGTAGGAGCGCGATAACGTATAGCTAGAAATGCACAACGCGAGCAACAGAATGAGCGTGGGTAGGAGCTCAGGCCGAATGAGCGCGATGATGGGCGTGGCAATGGTCCCTAAACCAAAACCGATGGCGCCCTGAGTGATGGTGCCGGCAAGGATGAGGAGGCCGATGAAGATATAGGACCATGCGTCCGCGGAGATTCCCAGAAACATAACGAGTGCTAAGTGTATCTGGGCTCAATCCTGCCGACTAAACCTAGGAAAGGCGAGCTGTCACTTTCTCATTGGAGGCGATTTCCTCCAACCGCTCTGCTGGGCACACGCCGGCAACGATGACGGCGGAACCTCCCGCGGCGAGGGGTTCGAGCACGGCGCGGGAAAAAGACTCATTATCAGACCAGCCGGTAGATAGCAGGCGCTCGGCGCTCGCAGGAGTATTGACGAGTTGCGGCAGTGGCTGGGTTTCACCAAAGTACTGATCGCCGTAGAAGCGCACGGTAGGGCCGAAATCAATAGCGCCAGTGGGTAGATCGCCGCCGGATTCTACGACGCCGCGGCCAAAGGGGTCCTCGCTGATGAGCACGATATCGGCTTGGGGTTGACGTTCATGGGCGGCGGGGTAGCGGGAGGGGGAGGTAAAGACGACGTCGGCAAGCGCGGCAGACTCGCCAAAGCTATAGGAAGGGCCGGAGGCGAGCGCACCCAAGGCCACAACGGCCGCTTGCCACGAGGAGGGCAGATCGATGGCAATGGTGGAATCTGCCTCCAGGTCGAGCTCTTCTTCCAGCATATTGGCGATCTTCGCTACCCAATTGTCGAGCGTTTGCCCGGAAAAATCCATGCGTGCGCCGGTGGTCTCGTTATATACGGTAAGGCGCGGAGAGGCGGCATCGGCATGCAAAAGATGGGCGAGTAGTTCCATACTCGCCCATCGTAGGGGAGAAGTGCTAGTTCACGCAGCGCGGGCCATCGCCACCGGCGTCGATTTCTGGGGAAACCTTGGCGGTACCGAAGTCATCGCCCGGGGTGCCTACCGGCTGGCTGGACTTGTCTTCCTCCGGCTCTTGGGCGCTGGCCTCCTTATCGGAGGGGCCCTGGTAGTCATCGGTAGCCACGACGATGAGGGTGTCATTATCGAGCTGCGGGTTCTCTGCCACCGGCAGGCCACCCAGTTTCTTGGCTAGGGCTTTCGCCTCCTTGCTCGTCGGATCAGCGGCTACCACTTGCGACTCACTGTAGATGCCCGGTTGCGCGTTAGCGGAGCGCTCTACCGTATAGCCCTTGCCCTCAAGCCAAGAGCCGATGCCGGAAGCTAGGCCGTCAATATTGCCGGCGTTGAGGACGTGGATATTGATATTAGGATCGACGTCCTTGTCCTTGTCCGCCTTTTTCTGCTTGTCCTTATCCTCGGCCTTGGCCTCATCGGTGGCTTCATCGTGGGACTTAGCCAAATCGTCCATGAAACGGTGAACCTCGGCGGCGTCGATAGTGACGATAGATTCGCCATAATCGCCCTGGCCGTCGATGGAGGTAACAGGGATGGTGGTGAAGGTGACATTGCCGCCTGCCAGGCCGGCAAGCTGGGTAACAAAGCCCATAATGTCCCAGCCCTCATCGATGACTACGGAGCGTTCCACCGCCTTGGCAATCTTGGAAAGCTTGGAGGGATTAGCCAGGGTGTCATTGTCCAAGATCTTATTGACCAGGGAAGCCATAAAAGCCTGCTGGCGCACGATGCGGTCGAGGTCGCCGCGCGGCAGGTTGTAGCGCTGGCGCACAAAGGCTAGGGCCTTGGCGCCATCGAGGGTCTGCTTGCCCTTGCTGAACTTAGCGCCAGACATATCGTCATTGACGTCATCATTGAGGCAGACTTCGACACCATCGACGGCGTCGGTAAGCAGGGTAAAGCCCAGCAGGCCCACCTCCGCGTAGTGGTCGATGGACACACCGGTCAAGGACCGCACCATGGCCAATAACCCTTCGCGGCCGGCCTCGACGCCCTGCTTTTCGATGTCCTTATCCGAGTGCGGCTTCTTTTTGCCCTTTGCTTCTGCCTCTGCGTTTTCCTGCTTGAGCTCGTCCACCTTGGCGTTCTTGTGAGAGGCGAAGACAGCATTCATCTTCATATTGCCGTACTCCGGATCCTTAACATAGGTATCGCGCGGAATGGACACGGCGGTAGCACGGGAACCATCCTCCGGAACGCGGATGAGCATCATGGTGTCGGTATTTTCCTCACCATCGGCCACGCCGGCGTGCAGGTCTGCTAGTTCCTTATCGGAGAGGGGATCGCCCTTAGCATCGGTGCGCGAATCCTTGCCCACCAGCAAGATATCCACCGCGCCATCGAGCGAGTCACCGGAAAGTCCCTTGCCGCCTAAGGACAAGTCCTTGGCAGAAGACATACCATTATCAAGCCGGCCGACGGTGGCATAACCCACGCCAGATACCACCAGGATCAGGGCGGATAGCAGGGCTACGATCGTCTTTATGGCCGTGGAACCTTTTTGCTTTACCGCACTAGCGGCAGAGGGCGCCGGCTGAATGGTGCGCGCCCGGCGAGTGTTCTCAGAAGTCACAAGTGGAGGCTTTCTAGATTGGTGGGGATCTGGAGACAGTTTAGGGCAGAACGTTAAAAACTTAGTGATCCGCGTCCGATTTCGCGTGTTCGGGCAGTGTCCCTGCCCAGCGCGAGGAGTGCTTGTGACTAAGCTCGTGGCCATTGTGACTACTCCAACTCAACTCCCACTGGCCGTGATCACCGTGACTTATAGTCCCGGACAATACCTCGGTAGTTTTTTAGACTCCCTGCCGAGTGCGTACGCCCGCGGCACCAAGGTGGTGCTTGCGGATAATGGCTCTACCGACGGTGTTCCCGAGGCTGCCGCCCGCGAGCGCGCCGGGGTAGATTTCCTCGATACCGGCGGGAATATCGGCTATGGCGCTGGCATGAACGCCGGTGCCCGCTTCGCCCGCGAGCGCGGCGGAGTAGATGAGGAATTTTTCCTGATTTCCAACCCGGACGTTGCCTTTAGACCGGGATCTATCGATCGGCTCATCGAGTGTGCCCGCAAATGGCCGGACGCTGCGGCCGTGGGCCCGCGCATAGTAGAGCCGGACGGCACCAATTACCCCTCTGCCCGTGCCGTGCCTACCGTCGCCACCGGCATTGGGCACGCCCTCTTTTCCTCGATCTGGCCCTCTAATCCGTGGTCGCGCGCTTATCGCAATGAAACCGATATGACTACGCAGCGGCCGGCTGGTTGGTTATCTGGTTCCTGCCTTCTTGTGCGTTGGGAGGCTTTTGAAGCCATCGGCGGATTTGATGAGCGTTACTTCATGTACCTCGAAGACGTAGATCTAGGCGATCGCTTCGCGCGCGCCGGCTACCAAAACATTTTCTGCCCAGAAGCAGTCATCAGTCACGCCAAGGGGCATTCCACACAAGCACACGCCGGCGCCATGCTACGCGCGCACCATGACTCCGCCTACCGCTTCCAAGCAGACCGCCACCCCGCCTGGTGGCAGGCCCCATTGCGTGGTGCACTGTGGCTGGGGCTGCGGGTGCGTGGGTTAATTGCCTCGGCATCGGCAGGTTCTTAGGCCGCGGTGCGCGTGCCGTTGACCTAGATTGCGCTTTTAAGCTCTACACTGTCCCTCAGAAAATCACCGAATAAAACTGTCTGCATACATAAGGAAGACTATGACTGAAGCAGTCACCACCCACGGTGCCAGCACGGATGCAGTGATTCTCGTTGGCGGTCGCGGTACCCGCCTGCGTCCACTAACCATCGGTACACCGAAGCCGATGCTGCCGACGGCCAACTATCCGTTCCTGCAGCATCTTCTCGCCCGCATCAAGGCCGCCGGCATCGAGCACGTGGTCATGTCTACCTCATATAAGGCTGAGGTCTTTGAGGAGTACTTCGGCGACGGTTCGGACCTAGGCCTGGAGATCGAGTACGTGGTGGAAGAGACCGCACTCGGTACCGGCGGCGGTATCCGCAATGTCTACGACAAGCTGCGCAATGACACCGTCATGGTCTTCAACGGCGATGTGCTGTCCGGCATGGACCTGGAGGGAATCCTCACCACGCACCATGACAAGGACGCCGATGTCACCATGCATCTGCTCAACGTGGCTGATCCTCGTGCCTTCGGCTGCGTGCCTACCGATTCCAATGGTCGGGTAACCGCCTTCTTGGAAAAGACTGAGGACCCGCCGACCAACCAGATCAACGCCGGCTGCTACGTATTCAAGTGTTCGGTCATCGAGTCTATTCCGGCCGATCGTGTCGTCTCTGTCGAGCGCGAGACTTTCCCGGGACTGCTGGCAGAGGGTCGCCTCGTTGTCGGTCACGTGGACAACTCCTACTGGCGCGACATGGGCCGCCCAGATGACTTCACTCGCGGATCGTCGGACTTGGTGCGCGGCATTGCGCCTTCCCCGCTGATTGAAGGCAAGACCGGCGAGTCCTTGGTGGATCCTTCGGCCGGCATCGCTGGTGGCGTGCTGCTGCTGTCCGGTACTGCCGTGGGCCGTGGTTCCGAGGTAGGCGCCGGATCTCGCCTCGAGGGCACCGTCGTCTTCGATGGCGTGCGCATTGAGCCAGGTGCCATCATTCATAACTCCATTATTGCCTCCGGCGCACATATTGGCGCCAACGCGGTCATTGAAAACTGCGTCATTGGCGAGGGCGCCCACATTGGAGCGCGCTGCGAGCTTCTCGACGGCATGCGTGTCTTCCCCGGCGTTTCCATCCCGGACGCTGGAGTGCGTTTTAGCTCCGATGCTTAACGCTCCTGCCGTGGGCTAGGAACTGCGATAAGTCCAACCAGGACAGGCCGAACTGAGGAAAATGCGTCTTTGGTTCGGCCTTTTTCATGCGGAATTACTCAGTCCGTCCTTCTGAGGTTGCCACCATAATGCGAAATCTGTGCAGCGTTGCTGAGTACGTAGATCCCTTCTTTGAGAGATTGTGCGCGCGACACGCCGGAATTTTCTGAAAATTGTTGACAGAAAAACGGGGTGCCACTACATGTAGTACCCCCTACCTATACCCCCGGTGGGGAGTAGTTGTTACAGATGTGACGCGTGGGGATCGTGTGCTGCGTTTTTGCCGAAAAGTGCGAAGAAGCCGCTAATTCGGGTTGACGATATTTAGTGATCCGGTGTGAAATTACATCAGTGAAAGAAACAGCGGCCGACGCCGTTACTTCCACACCGGCCCAGCGGGGTTACCCAAAGGGAATGTGGTGTACGGTCGGTTGCACTGATTAGAATTACCCAACCTCGGAGAAAGGAAAAGGCGTGGACAAAATGGCTAATAACAACGCCATTCTCCGTGGCGGTGCTGCTGCAGAGATGTCACTCGATGAACTCTTCGGTGCCGTCGAGCAGGAGTGGCAGGACCAAGCGCTGTGCGCGCAGACGGACCCTGAAGCATTCTTCCCTGAAAAGGGAGGTTCTACCCGTGAGGCTAAGCGCATTTGCCAGGCCTGCGCGGTGCGTGATGAATGCTTGGAGTACGCGTTGGAGCACGACGAGCGCTTCGGTATTTGGGGCGGGCTATCGGACCGTGAGCGCCGCCGCCTCAAGCGCGAGATTGGATAATTAAGGTGTCCAGAAAGGCCCCGGGCAAGCACATGACGTGCGGCCCAGGGCCTTTCTGCTGGGTCATATCGTGAAGGTGGCTACCAGCTATAGCGTGGATCCGCTTCCTCCGGGTCCAAGTTGAGATAATTCGCCACGAGCGCGGTAATAACCGTACCTAGAAGCTCGGAACGCTCGGACGGGGTGGAAGCGCGCTGCTCGATGGGCATGCGGAAAATGACCAACCGGGCGCGCGTGGGGTGGCCGGCGGAGTCTACGCCGGCAGGAACCACGCGCCCGAGGGGGACCGGCCCATCGGCGATAATCTCATCCGGGAGCACGGTCATATCGGGTGAGAGCCGCATGCGCGGAATGGTGTCTACGGCTAGGTCGAGGCCACGCAATTGCGGGGCGAAGGAGTTTTGGATGGGGGCATAGGCCTCCAAGACGGCCATGTCGAAGTGCTCGCGCGCGCTGCGGTAGCGCGGAGTCTGCTGGGGGAGGAGGGGTCCGCGCATGCCGTGGCCGTGTCGGTCGCGGGCGGGGCGGATGTGCGGGCGAGCGGCGGTCATGCCCTGATTCTAAGGCGCAGGTGGTCTGGATTTAGCGGAGCCACGCCGGGGCGAAGACTATCTAAATCTCAACTAAGGGTTTAGACTTATGCGCTGTGACTATTTCTCGCCATTGCTCCCGCCCAGGCTGCGGCCGCCCCGCCGTGGCGACATTGACCTATGCGTACGCGGACCAGACGGCCGTGGTCGGCCCGCTGGCGGAAGAAGAGAACCCGCACAGTTGGGACCTGTGCGCCACGCACCGCGATCGCATCTCGGCTCCGGTGGGCTGGGAGCTGGTGCGCGTCGATCGCATCGAGCTGGATGAGGAAGACGATCTGATGGCCCTGGCAGAAGCGGTCAAGGAAGACGGCCGCGTGACCACCGGCTTGGTCGATGACGGTAGCGCCGGTTCGGGGGCAGACCCTATCGACTATTCCGCGACCTTTGATGGCGCTGACCCAGCTAATTCGAATCACCCGGTCTTTCGTACCCGTCGCGTGGCTTATGCCAAAAAGGCCCGCCGTGCCCACCTTTCGGTTGTACCCGATGAAATAACGCCGGCGGAATCGGAACTGGACTGACACGGACCCCGCAGTGCAGTAGTTTCCCTGCGGGCGAGAGTACTATTGCTGGGTATGCGAACTCGTGAGCAGCTTGATGCAGTAATTAAGGCCTATGACGTCCGTGGCGTGGTGGGCGAAGACATCGATGAACACTTCGTGCGCGATACGGGCGCTGCGTTTGCCGCCATCTTGCGTGAGGAAGGCGAAAATACCGTGGCCGTCGGCCACGATATGCGTCCCTCCTCACCGTCTTTGGCGCGCGCCTTCGCTGAGGGTGTGACCTCGCAGGGCCTCAATGTGACCCTGTTGGGGCTGACCTCTACCGACGAGCTTTACTACGCCGCTGGTTCCCTGGAGTGCGCGGGCGCTATGTTTACCGCCTCCCACAACCCAGCCAAGTACAACGGAATTAAGCTCTGTCGTGCCGGCGCAGTGCCTGTGGGCCAGGAGACTGGTTTGGGGCAGATTAAGCAGATGCTTATTGAAGGCACCCCTGAGTACACCGGCACTGAAGGTGCGATTGCAGAGCAGGAGATTCTGGCTGGCTATGCGGACTTCCTACGCAAGCTGGTGCCGTTGGAGGATTCCAAGCCTCTCGTCGTGGCTGTAGATGCCGCCAATGGTATGGGTGGCCACACCGTGCCGGCTGTCTTCGATGGCCGGCCTTTCGAGGTTCGTGATTTGTACTTCGAACTTGACGGTACCTTCCCGAACCACGAGGCTAATCCGCTGGACCCGAAGAACCTGGTGGATCTGCAGAAGTTCACCGTGGAGCAGAAAGCCGATATTGGCTTGGCTTTTGATGGTGATGCGGACCGCTGCTTCGTCGTGGATGAAAAAGGCCAGCCTGTTTCCCCGTCTGCCATTTGCGCGTTGGTGGCAGGACGCTACTTGGATAAGTTCCCCGGCGCTACCATCATCCACAACTTGATTACCTCTAAGACCGTGCCGGAGCTCATCAAGGAAAAGGGCGGCACCCCAGTGCGCACCCGCGTGGGTCACTCCTTCATTAAGGCGCAGATGGCTGAGCACAAGGCCGCCTTCGGCGGTGAGCACTCCGCGCACTATTACTTCCAGGAGTTCTGGAATGCTGATTCCGGCATGCTTGCCGCTATGCACGTGCTGGCAACGCTCGGACAGTCCGATAAGCCGCTAAGCGAGCTCATGGCAGAATACTCCCGCTATGAAGCCTCTGGTGAGATCAATTCCACCGTGGAGGATCAGAAAGCCGCTACCCAGGCAGTGCTGGATGAGCTGGCGGATAAAATTGAGTCCGTCGATGAGCTGGATGGTGTGACCGTCGAGCTCAAGGGAACCGAGGCATGGTTTAACGTACGCGCCTCCAATACGGAACCGCTGCTACGCCTCAACGTAGAGGCAAAGACCGCCGACGAAGTTCAGGCCATCGTCGACGAAGTCCTCGCCATCATCCGCCGTTAAACCTCGGCGCGCGAGTGGGAGACCATGTCCTCCCACTCCACGAACTTCTTGCGTTCGCGGCCCTCGCGTTCGCCCAGTGCGCGCTCGGCCGCGTCTAAACGCTGCCAGTCTTGCCACGTCAAGTATTCGATTCCCCGCTCGCTAAGGACCTCGGTGATATCTGCGTCGCTGGAAGGGGAGGGGAGGGTGCCGGAGGCGGCGTCGGCAAGCAGCATGCCAATCGTTTCCGTGGCATCGGACTTGGTATTGCCAATGAGCCCCACTGGCCCGCGCTTAATCCATCCGGTGGTGTACAGGCCCGGAACTACCTTGCCGGCCGCATCGATGACATGGCCACCATCGTTATTGATGACGTTTTTGTCCTGGTTGAAGGGCACGCCATCGACCGCATCGGAGCGGTAGCCGGTGGCGAAATAGACCGCCTGCGCCGGCCATTCGGTGAACTTCCCGGTACCGTGCACGCTGCCATCCCCATTAAGGGCGGTGCGCTCGGTCTTAATCCCGCTGACTTTGCCGTCCTTACCCATGATCTCCACCGGCTGCTCAAAAAGGTGAATCTGCAGGGTGTGCGGTGCCTTTTTCGGATCTCGAATGGCGTACTGCTCGAGCACCTGGCACACCAAGTCAGTGGACTTGCTTTCTTGGCGCGCGGCCAGCGAAGCCTCGTCATAGTCAATGTCCTCCGGGGAAACCACGACATTAATGGACTCGGAATGGTCCAGCTCCTTGAGCTCCTGCGGGGTGAACTTGGCCTGCGCCGGGCCGCGGCGGCCGAAGACGCGCACGGTCTCGGCCTGGTTCTGGGCCAGGGAATCGTAGACATTATCGGGGATTTCGGTCACCTTGAGCTCGTCACCAGTCTTGGCCAGGATGCGGGAGACATCAAGGCCCACGTTACCCACGCCGATGACTGCGACCTCTGTGGCGGAAAGATCCCAATTGCGCTCGAAGCGCGGGTTGCCATCGTAGAAGCCCACGAACTCGCCGGCACCATGCACGCCGTCGAGGTCCGCGCCGGAGATATCGCGGTGGCGGTCGCCCACGGCGCCGGTGGCAAAGACCACGGCATCATAATGCTGCTGCAGCTCATCGACGGTGATATCCCGGCCGATGTGCACGTTGGTCAGCAGGCGAATCTGCTCCGTATCGAGTACGCGGTGGAGGGATTTAATGATGCCTTTAATGCGCGGATGGTCCGGTGCTACGCCGTAACGGATGAGGCCAAAGGGGGCGGGCATCTGCTCAATGAGGTCAATCTGTACCTCACCACCGGTCTTTTTTACCAAGATGTCGGAGGCATAGATGCCGGCTGGACCGGCACCGATCACGGCTACTTTTAAGGGCTGATTCATGTTGTGCGAAGGCCTTTCTCTTTCTCGCGGGGCTAGACCGCTGGGTTCATTTTCTTAGCTTTATCTTTCTGGCAATTGAACCGTCTGGTCTAGATTGCGGCAAGGCTAAGAATTAGTTTCTAAAATTATTCTGACTTTTGCGCAGGTTATGGCGATTTTTTACTTGAAAATAAAAAAGACCGCTTTGTCTGTCTGATTTAGACGGGTAGGTTGTCTTTCAATACTTAGGAAAGGCAGGTTGAGATCTACACCATGACCACCGCGACTAATACCAAGCGCACTCCCCGCGCCAAGAAGCCCGAAGGCCAATGGAAGATTGACGGTACCAAGCCCCTCAATAACGATGAGGTAATTAAGCAGGAGGATGGTGGGCTTTCTGCCAAGCAGCGCGTCATCGATATCTATTCCAAGCAAGGATTTTCCTCGATCCCTTCTGATGACCTAGCTCCTCGGTTCAAGTGGTTGGGCCTTTATACCCAGCGCAACCAAAACTTGGGCGGTGAGATGACCGCCAAGCTTTCTAACGCTGAGCTGCAGGATGAGTACTTCATGATGCGTGTGCGCTTCGATGGTGGCCGCGCCGATCCCGCCAAGCTGCGCGCTGTGGGTGAGATCTCGCGTGATTATGCCCGCTCTACCGCGGACTTCACGGACCGCCAAAATATCCAGCTGCATTGGATTCGTATCGAGGATGTGCCCACCATCTGGGACAAGCTTGAGTCGGTGGGGCTGAGCACGCTTATGGGGTGCGGCGACGTGCCCCGCGTTATCCTAGGCTCGCCTGTCGCGGGCGTGGCAGAAGATGAAATTATTGACGCCACCCCGGCCATTGAAGAGATCAAAAATAACTATCTGCCGCGTGAGGAGTTCCATAACCTACCGCGCAAATTCAAAACCGCCATCTCTGGCAACTCCCGTCAGGACGTCACACACGAGATACAAGACGTCGCCTTCGTAGGCGTGAACCATCCAGAGTACGGCCCTGGATTCGATTGTTTTGTTGGCGGAGGCCTTTCTACTAACCCGATGCTCTCGCAGTCCCTCGGCGCCTGGGTTCCCCTAGAACGCGTGCCTGAGGTGTGGGCCGGTGTGGTCGGCATCTTCCGTGACTACGGCTTCCGCCGTAATCGAAACCGAGCCCGCCTGAAGTTCTTGGTGGCTAAGTGGGGCATTGAAAAGTTCCGCCAGGTGTTGGAAGAGGAATACCTAGATGAGCCGCTGCTGGATGGCGTCCCGTTGGAAGTCGAGCCCGGCTCTCGCGATCATCTTGGCGTGCACCGCCAAAAGGACGGCAAGTTCTACGTGGGCGTGAAGCCTACCGTGGGCCATGCCACCGGCGAACAGCTCATCGCTATCGCAGACGTGGCTGAGAAATTTGGGATTAGCCGTATTCGCACTACCCCGATGAAAGAGCTGCTTTTCCTCGACGTCGATGAAGAGGACATCCCGAGCCTATCCCGTGCGCTCGACGAGACCGGACTGTATTCCCAGCCATCCGAGTTTCGCCGTGGCGTCATTTCCTGCACCGGGCTGGAGTTTTGCAAGCTCGCGCACGTGACCACCAAGGCCCGCGCCATCGAGTTGGTGGACATCCTGGAAGACACCCTGGGTGATCTGGATGTGCCGATTTCCATCGCGCTTAACGGCTGCCCCAACGCCTGTGCGCGTTCACAGGTAGCAGACATTGGCCTGAAGGGGCAGATCGTCACTGATTCCGAGGGCAACCGCGTCGAGGGTTTCCAGGTCCATCTAGGCGGCGCCCTTGGCCTGTCTCCGGACTGGGGCCGCAAGCTGCGTGGCCACAAGGTCGTGGCCGATGAGGTGCCCGAGTACGTCATCCGCTTGGTCAACAAATACAAGGAGCAGCGCGAGGAAGGTGAGCAGTTCCGCCACTGGGTTTTGCGCGCAGCTGAGGAGGACTTGCAGTGAATTTTCGCCGCCAGCCCAATCCCAACCGCAACCATCCCAGCTTCTGCCCGTATTGCGCCGGAACCGACCTCTTTCCGGACGAGGAAGACGATTTTGCCTGGAAATGCCAGGAATGCTTGCGGATTTTCTCCGTGCGTTTCCACGGCCAGGACGATGCCCCGGTAGCCCCTGCACCGGCCGTGTCCTCCAACGAAGCACTGAAGCGCTCGCTTGCCCGCCGCGGCCACACCACGGCGCCAAAGGCTTAAGGATGCCCCATGCCCGCACTCATTACCCTGTCCCACGGTTCACGGCATCCGGGTGCTGCGGCCGGAATTGAGCGTTTGACCCAGGCCACGGGCTTGCGTCCAGCTCGCGCGGCGCACCTGGAATTCAACGAGCCCGACCTCACCGCGGCCGCGCTCGAGCTTGCCCAGATGGGGGAGACCGAGGCAATCGTGGTTCCCCTGCTTTTCACCCAGGGTTATCACCAGCGCGTTGATGTTCCGCGTGCGCTTGCCGCAGCCTCCCAGACCTCACACTTGTCCCTCCACCTCGCCGCAGGCCTCGGCACCGGCGAGGACCTCGCCCGTGTGCTCGCCTCTCGTACCCGGCCTGGCGACGCCCACGTGGTCATCTATTCCGTTGGTTCCTCCGATTCAGCGGCGAATGATGCCATACGTGAGCTCGCCCACCGCACCTTCGCGCTCACCGGCGTACCCGCGACGGTGGAATTTGCTACCCGCGGTGGCCGCGAGGGGATCGTGCGCCTGTGCCGCGAGCATGCGGACCCTAAGCGCGTGCGCGTCATACCGCTCTTTGTCACCGAGGGGCTGCTCCTAGACCGCTTGGCGGGTGTTCCCGCGACCGTTGAGCACCCGCTCGGCACTGATATTTCAGGCCTCGTCGCAGACCGTTTTCATCATGCACGCCGCGGTGCACAGGAGGTATTCGCGCCATGCTAACTCTCATTCTCATCGCCCTCGCCGGTGCGGCCGCCAACCTCGTGGACGGTGGCATCGGCATGGGGTTCGGCGTCACGTCTACCACGATGCTGCTCCTTGCCGGCCTAGGTCCCGCGCAGGCCTCTGCCGTCGTGCACACCGCTGAGCTTGGCACCACTGCCATTTCCGGTTTGAGCCACGCACGCTTCGGCAACGTGGACTGGAAGACGGTGGTCCGCCTTGGCGTCCCCGGCGGTATTGCCGCGTTTGTGGGGGCCACGTTGCTGTCGAATATTTCCACTGCCGCTGCTGCACCGGTGACCGCACTCATCCTGGTAGGCATTGGTGCTAACCTCATCTGGCGGTTCTCCCAACCGCGCCGCCGCGGTTCCGCCTACAAGCGCTCGCATTCCACTCCGTTTCTCGCCGGCCTTGGCCTGGTGGGCGGATTTGTCGATTCTACCGGTGGCGGTGGCTGGGGTCCCGTGTCGACCTCCACGCTTATGGCCATTGGTCGGGAGCAGCCGCGCCGCATTGTGGGCACGGTCAACGCCGCCGAATTCCTCGTGACCTTGGGTGCCACCGCGGGCTTTATCGTCGGCCTCTGGCACGACATCGTCGGCAACCTTGCCGCCGTTATCGCGCTTCTCATCGGCGGCGCCATCACTGCTCCGATCGCTGCGTGGCTCATCTCCCGTATCAACCCAGTCCTGCTTGGTGGATTGGTGGGCACGGCCATCGTAGGGCTTAATATCAGCAAGGTTATCGGTGGCGCCGAGACCTACTTTGGCTGGTCAGTGCCATCAGCAGTTACCTCGATAGTCATCGCCGTCGTGGTCGCTGCTGGTGCGGCCGCAACAGTTCGTGGCACGCTGCGCACTACGCGTGCCCGTGCAGCGGAATTGGAAGCAGAAAACGCTGAGGAAGCCGCCCACGCGGACTTTCATGCCCCGGATTACCCAGAGCGTGTCGCCGCCGCCCATCACTTCCACGGTTCGCGCAGGTCAGGTGTCACCATCGTGCAGGATAAGGCGCCCGAAAGCCCCGCCTCGGACCGAATGTAGCGCATCGACTGCGGCCTTTGGCCAGGCAATAGACCAAGGTTTGGCTGCAGTAGGCGGAACGCGGCCGAAAGTGGGGTTAGGGCTTATGCGAGTCTTGCTACCCTGAACCCGCTAGAGGCCGGCCACCTCGCCGATGACATAGACCGCCGGCGAGGAGATATCGTGCTCTGTTATCGTCTGCGCCAGTGTGGCCAAGGTGCAGCGGTAAGCGCGCTCGGTAGAAAGCGTGCCTTCTTGGATGATGGCGCAGGGGGTGGAAGGGGAGAGGGAGGCTGCAATAAGTGTGCTAGCAATCGCCGGTGCATTCTTAACCCCCATAATGACCGCCAGCGTGGCGCCAGAACGGGCGAGAGCTTCCCAGTCCACCAAGGATTTCTCGTGGCCGGGTGGTAGATGCCCGGAAACCACCGTGAAGCCGTGGACGATGCCGCGCTGAGTTACCGGAACGCCAACGGCTGCGGGAACGGAAATAGCTGAAGTTACGCCCGGTATGACCGTGGTGGGAATCGAAGCTTCCGCCAGCGCTTGAACTTCCTCAAATCCGCGCCCAAAGACGAAGGGATCGCCTCCCTTAAGGCGGGCTACCTTGCGGCCAGAGCGGGCATGAGTGATGAGTAACTCGTTGATCTTTTCCTGCGAGATTGACTTCTTATAGGGGAGTTTAGAGACGTCAATGAGCTCTTTGGAAGAAATATCACACAGCCTATCGAGCTGCGCTGTAGGTCCCAGGTGATCGGCGAGAATAACCTCTGCATCCTGCAAGGCGCGCATGCCGCGTACAGTAATGAGGTCCCACGCGCCGGGGCCGCCGCCAATGAGGGTCACGGGATGGATCTGTGCGGAAGTCATGGGACTCCATCTTAGTGGGTGCCCGACTATGCTTAAGCCACATGGATACCGGTAATTATGATGCCGAAACCGTGCGCTTTTTTGATGTCGCGCACGAAGGCGCTCAAATCCGCCTATTGGCCGGAGAAGTGGAGCTTTGGAGCGAGGCGCTCCGCGGGCTTAATCCTCGCTCGCTGGTCATAATCCCCACCGATGCGATTGCCAGGGAAGCCGCCCACTTGGGTGTCGGCCTTGCAGAGCCGCTGCGAATCCCGCTCGTCGTCACCGAATCGCTCCCGCGTTACGTGGGAGCATTGGACGTGGTTGTTGTCGTAGGCGAGACCGGCGAATGCGATTGGGCTTCGCGCGCATTAATTGCCGCCAGCCAGCGCGGCGCCACCACCGTTTTGATTGGCCCGGCCAAGGGCCCGCTCGTGGAGGACTGCCCGGACGATACCCTCATCGCCCCCTGCCTACCTACGGCAGAGGGCAGTTCGCCTGCCCGCAACATCGCCGCACTGCATGCTCTGTGCTGCCTGCTCTACCAGGACCCGACCGCGGTGAAAGAGATCCTGGAGGATCTTGCTGCAGCCGTGGACCGCGAACTCGCGCAGCTTTCCCCTGAGCGCGATGCCACTACCAATCCGGGCCGCCAACTGCGCGAATTTATCGAAGGCGCCCGCATCATCCACTCCTGCGTGCTCGACCCTTATTCCTTTTCTGAGCGGCGTGAGCACGTGCAGATCGACGCCCTCGTCGCTCGTATGGCTGCGACCATCTGGGCGGTGCATGGCCTGCCGAGCGCTTTCGTGGACCCTGCGGAATTGCGACGCGCACTCGACCGAGATTCCGATAGCTCCCGAGCAAATGATCTCTTCTTTGACCCCTTCATTGATGGCGATGGCACTACGGATGCTTTGGTACCCTTGAAGGTGATTTTCTGGGGGCAGGAAGAGGCGAACCTGCCCAACTCGCTTGCAGTCCGCAGCATTGACCCGGAACCGGGCCTCGGGCATCTTGCCCGCTCACTGCAGCTTATTACGCGGAGTTTCTCCGCGACCGCCTACGAGATTTCTAAAGGATAGAAACACATGCAGCTGTTGCACAGCGCCACCCGCAACTATTCCTGGGGCTCGCGTACCCTCATCCCACACCTGCAGGGTCAGCCCGATTCAGAAAAGCCCGTCGCAGAGCTGTGGTTCGGCGCCCACCCCGGAGACCCGTCTACGGTGGATGACCGCCTTCTCAATGAGGTCATTGCGGAGGATCCAGCAGGGCAGCTAGGCAGCCGCGTTTCCGCCGAGTACGGTGAACGCCTGCCTTTCCTCCTCAAGGTGCTAGCGGCCGAGGAGCCGCTATCCCTACAGGCGCACCCGTCGAAGGAGCAGGCAGAGGAAGGTTTTGCCCGCGAGAATGCCGCTGGGATTGAACTCACCGCACCCAACCGCAACTACAAGGACGATAACCACAAGCCCGAGCTTATCGTTGCGCTCACGGATTTCTATGCCATGGCTGGCTTCCGCCCGCTGGCGCGCACTCGCGAGCTTTTTGCTGCCTTGGAGTGCCCCGAGCTGGATCATTACGTTGCCATGCTGGACGAGGACCCCTCGGTAACCACCGAGTCCGCCAACCTTCGCGTTCTCTTTACCACGTGGATTACCATCCCGTCCGCCAAGCGCAAGGAACTCATCGCCGCCATAGTCTCCGCTGGTGAGCGCCTTATTGCCGCGGACCCGGCCGATTGGAAGTCCCGTGTAATGTCCACGGTGCTGGAACTCAACCAGCGTTACCCGGGCGATATCGGTGTATTGGGTGCACTGTTGCTTAACCACATCGAACTTTCTCCCGGCGAGGCCGTCTACCTAGATGCGGGCCAGCTGCACGCCTATGTCTCCGGCCTTGGCGTAGAGATTATGGCCAACTCCGATAACGTTTTGCGCGGCGGCCTTACCCCCAAGTTCGTTGACGTTCCCGAACTAGTCAAGGTTCTCACCTACGCGGCTGCCGATGAACCGCGTGTTCAACAGCAGGATAAGTCCGCTCAGAATAATGTGCACGATGCCGCCGCATGGTCTTACCCGGTCCCGATTGAAGAATTCCTGCTAGACCGTGTAGAGCTTAGCGGAGCATCTTCTGTGGATTTTGATTACGATGGCCCGACCATCGCCCTGTGTACCGCAGGCTCCGTTACCTTTACTGATGCCGCCGGCAAGACCCTCACCGTGACCCCCGGCCAAGCCGTCTGGTTGCCTGCCTCTGAGGGGCGAGTCACCGCCACTGCGGCATCCGACGCCGCCGACCTCTTCGTCGCCCGCGCTTAGCCCGCCTGCGCTTGGCTCGCCTGCGCACCAGCGCGCTTTGCCGAACCCCCTCTCCGCCGGGGCTCAGGCGAGGCGTGGAGCTTCATTTCAGGCGCGCTGCCGCAGCTTTCGTCGCTGCGCGAGTGCCTCACATGGCTGTTTCTTTTACAGCTCTAATGGTCCGGCGTATACAAAAGCACGTTTCCTCGAAATTCGCGTTCAGAATCGAGGAAACGTGCTTTTTGTATTCAGCTAATAGAGCAGTGGGCTGTGGATTAGCGTGAAGGGGCTGCCTTGCGCGGCGCCTGCTTGGTCGGCACGAAATCGGTCGGCTCTTGGTTCTGCTCGGCAGAAGGCTGCTCTGCGGCGGCTTGATCGTCGCGTGGTACTTCTGCCTCTGCGACCTCTTGCTGCTTGTTTTCGGTTAGTTGTCCCCGGTCCGGGTTGGGCTTGTTCTCACCAGTGGTTGTGCCCGTCCCATTTTGCTCCGAAGGCTGCGTCGGGGAAGGCTGCGGAGCGGACGGGGCAGTGGTGGTTTGCGGAGCGGTGCCGCCATTGCCGCCGTTGTTGCCCTGGTTGCCCTGTGGGGAACCGGTAGCCTGCGAGCCGTTTTGATTGCTTGGGTAATCAGGCGTCGGGCGCAGAACGCCTTGGCCGGTGTCTTGTCCACCCTGGATGCTGCCCATACCCTGCGAGGAGGCTCCTTGTGGGGAAATATTCTCCGGACGATAAACCTTGGTGGGCTGGGTAGCCGCCTGCGGGTGCATGACCGCATTGGGGGCTAGATACGGATCACTGTTATGCGGCTGGTGGTGCTTCGAATCGCCGGACGAAGCTGTAGAGCTTGTCGCATGTGCAGAGCGCTTCTTTGAAGGCGAATGGTCCGTGGGAGAAGTGGTGGTCTCCTCGGCCGCAGTGTGCGTCGGGGAGACGGAGGTGGTCCCGGACTGATCCGCGGCATTGGAATAGTTAGCGCTCGGCGAGCTCATGCGCCAGACTGTGAATCCGACGACGGCCGCGGCTATCAGTCCGGCCACAATGAACACGTAGACGCGGCGCGAATCTGGCTTCATCGTGGCTGTCCTTTCTGTGAGGTGGGCTGATTTAATCCCATAGGAGGTGGCGGTATAGCACCCCGGTAACAAGTTGGTAACGAGACTATCATGTTTAGGAAACATTGCTACGGCGTTGCAATTCTGTGATATGCCAACAAAACGCCAGTTCGCGGATGTAGGATGCCCTGCAAACCTTTTCATTGCGTGCTTTCTTTAGCTGGGAAAGCGTGTATAAATGGCGCTGAAAGCACCGAAGGAGTCAAAAAGTGAGTACTTGGGACGAAGATATTTTCAGCACGGACCTCAACGTCGATTTCTTGGAAGAAATGGCAAACCTCGATGAAGAAGGGGTAATTCGCGCCGTTGAGGATGCCTGCGAAGTAGCACATAGCAAGCCGCAGCTCAGTGAAGAAGAGGAACAGAACGCGCAAGCAGCAGCCACCATCGCTGCCATTTGGGCTGGCGCGCCCTTCAGTGCGGGCGAGGTTGTTGAAGACTACCCCTATATTAGGGAGCTGGTGGGGTCTGGCAGCGAAACCTTGACGGAAAATGCCCTCGAGGTACTAGAAAATGTCGAGGAAGAATATGACCTCGAAGCGTTTATAGAGGCCCTGTCCTAAGCCATACCTACTGCCCGCAGCAGTGGCCTCATGCCAGACAAAATAGAAGGGAAGGTACCCCACACCTATGCTTATCAGCATCGAAGGCATCGACGGTGCCGGTAAGAATACGCTGGTCTCCACAATCAGGGAGTCGTTGGATCGACCCGTGGAGGTCATCGCCTTCCCGCGCTATGCAGAATCGATTCACGCCCAGCTCGCCCAAAAGGCGCTCTACGGAAAAATGGGTGACCTGACAGATTCGGCATATGCCATGGCAACTCTTTTTGCCTTGGATCGTTACGGCGTAAAAGACCAATTGCAGCGAGCTAAGGGTACGGACGCCGTGGTGCTATTGGATCGGTATGTGGCTTCCAATGCGGCATATTCGGCGGCGCGACTCGAAGACGATGCCGTCATGGACTGGGTGCATGATCTGGAATTTGGCACTTTAGGCCTGCCGCAAGCGGATCTGCAGGTTTATCTGGATACTGCGGTAGAAGTGGCGTCGGAAAGAGCGCAGGCAAGAGCCCAAGCAGATGCCAACCGGGCGCGTGACCGCTACGAGCGCGATGGCGGATTGCAGGAACGCACCGCCGCGGCCTACCAGCGCCTAGCAGATGCGGGCTGGGGTGGACGCTGGATTGTCACCGCCGATGCGGATACTATAATTTCAGCGATAAAAGACCTTGTAGGAGAATAAAACGTGGCGCCCAAGATTTTGGTAGTCGATGACGATCCGGCTATCTCGGAGATGCTGACCATTGTGCTCGAGTCTGAGGGACTTAAGCCCATTCCGGTCATGGACGGCAATGACGCCGTGCCCGCCTTTGAGCAACACGAGCCGGACCTCATTCTGCTGGACCTTATGCTGCCGGGCATGAACGGCGTGGATATCTGCCGCGCCATTCGCCGTGAATCCTCCGTACCCATCGTTATGCTGACCGCCAAGACGGATACGGTCGATGTGGTACTAGGCCTTGAATCCGGCGCGGATGATTACATCACCAAGCCATTTAAACCCAAGGAACTCATCGCCCGCATTCGCGCGCGCTTGCGCCGCACCGATTCCGCGGAGTCTGAAATCTTGGAGGTGGCGGACCTCATCATTGACGTGCCGGAGCATACCGTGCGCCGCACGGATGGTACCGAACTGAACTTGACTCCTTTGGAATTTGACCTGCTGCTGGAGATGGCGCGCCGCCCCGGCCAAGTGCATACGCGTGAGTCGCTGCTGGAGTCCGTATGGGGCTACCGCAATGCCTCTGATACGCGCTTGGTTAATGTCCACGTGCAGCGCCTACGCGCCAAGATCGAGCATGATCCGGAGGATCCGCAGATTGTGCTGACCGTGCGTGGCGTGGGGTATAAGACCGGTAAGCCCGGCGCCGGGGAGTAAGAACCATCGGCATCATTGAACGTTTAAGGCGTATTCGAGACGCCTTCATTACAACGTGGCGTACCTCTTTGCAGGCGCGCGTCATTGGCATGATTTTGGTCGCCTCCTCGGTGGTCATGATCATCTTGGCCTACGCGTTGGTTTCTGTGCTGACTCAGCGCTTGGTTAGCCAAAAGGAAGACGTGGCGCAGCAGGAGCTGGAGCGTGCCCGCACGGCCGTGGAACAGCAGATTGATGCCACCAGTTCCGCCAATTCGGTGCAGGTACGCATCAATTCTGCACGTGCGGCACTGGGCCAGCTCTCTGCCCAGCAGGGCGATGCCCAGGCGGTTTATGAACCGGTCATCGTGGTGGAAAACCAGGATGGCTCGGTTATTACCTCGCCAGAAGGTTTCCCCGTGCCGGATCAGTTGCGGGAGATGGTGGATCAAGGTCAGATTGCGCAGCAGTATTTCCCGGCTCCGCGGGAAAACGGTGAGTATTACAACGCCCTGCTGGTAGGAACACCTACCGATACCGATATCCCGCATACTCAGGTCTACTTGGCACTGTCCATGGAGTCGGAAGAATCCACCATGGCATTGATGCGAGGCCTGCTTTCGGCGGCCGGTGTGGTCGTCGTGGTGCTGTTGGTGGGCATTGCCTGGCTGGCCACCCAGCAGGTTATTACGCCGATTCGTTCGGCTTCGCGCATTGCACAGCGCTTGGCGGCTGGTCATTTGAAGGAACGCATGGCCGTCGATAGTGACGATGAGATGGGCCGCCTGGCCGCGTCCTTCAATAACATGGCCGATAAGCTTTCTTCCCAGATTGCGCAGCTGGAGGAATACGGCGATTTGCAGCGGCAGTTTACTTCCGACGTCTCCCATGAGCTGCGTACCCCATTGACCACCGTGCGCATGGCCGCGGACATGATTGAGGCCGAAAGCGATAGCTTGCCGCACGGCGCCCAGCGAGCTTCCCGCCTGATGTCAAGCGAGCTCGATCGTTTCGAGGAATTGCTCGCGGACCTGCTAGAGATTTCTCGCCACGATGCCGGCGTGGCGGACCTGTCTACCGCCGCCATTGATCTGCGCTCCTGCGTGGAGTCCGCCTATGAGCAAGTCGAACATTTGGCTCGCGAGCTCAACGTAGAGGTCCAGCTCAACCTGCCGGATGAGCGCATCGCCGTCGAAGCCGATTCACGCCGCCTTGAGCGCATCTTGCGCAATCTTTTGGCCAATGCCATCGACCATTCGGAAGGCAATCCGGTAGCGGTGGATGTCGCCACCACGGAAACCGCGGTGGGCGTTACCGTTACAGACCATGGCGTGGGCTTGAAACCGGGCCAGGAAGAGCTGGTATTTAACCGCTTTTGGCGCGCAGATTCCTCCCGCAAGCGCCACTCCGGTGGCACCGGCCTGGGGCTGGCTATCGCCCGCGAGGACGCCGTCCTGCACGGCGGCACGCTGGATGCCACCGGCTACGAGGGCTTTGGCTCGCGCTTCCGCCTCATTATCCCGCGCACCCCGAATGCCGAGGTGGGAGAAGAACCCATCTCTGTGGAGATCCCTGGCGCACCCGTAAACAACCCTGCGGAAGGCGGCTCGTTGCCGGAATCGACCCCAGATGCCGGAGTTGAACTTCCAGAAGCGCAGGACTCTAGCACCGATAATCCGGGTGTCGAACCCGCCTCTGCTACGCCTGCCATTGCATCCGGGATGAGCTCACCGCGCGTCGAAAAGAGCGATAAGACTACCACTGGCCAGGCGGAGGGGGATGGCATCCTATGGCCCTCGGAACGAGAGCTCAACCGTGGTGCGGCCGCCCCAGATAGGCGCGCCTATAAGGCCCCGGACTTTGAGGGGAGGAGGAAGTGAGCGTGTTCAGCAGCAACTATTGCAAAACCGCGGTCTTTAGTACCGCAGCGGTCGTGCTTTTTGTCAGCGGTTGTTCCACTCTGCCGAGTGACACCGGGCCGCAGGTGGTAGGGACCTACCAGCGACAGGAAGACAGTCCTGGGGAAGTTATTGCACCGCAACCGGGCGATGACCCGGATCTGACGTTGCGAGATTTCTATCAGGCTTCGGCCGTGCCCGGAAATGATCACGAAGTCGCCCGTGGTTTTCTTACGGATACTGCCCGTGGTGCATGGGACGCCAGCGGCGATGTGATGGTGGTCGATAGCCTGGATATCGTTACCGCGCCCGCCAATAAACAAAGCTCGAAAGATAATGAACGCGCCTTTACAGTACGTGGCACTATTATCGGCCGCCTGAAATCCGGTGGCGCGTATGTCCCGGAAAATGAGGGCTATGAGGCAGTCATCTACATGAAGATGCAAGACGATAGGTGGCGCGTCGATGGCCTGCCGGCCGGAGTGGTGATGGAGCGCAATGAAATGCGCAACCACTACGCCCCGCAATCGCTGTACTTCTATAAGCAGAGTAACGATGTGCTGGTTCCGGATCGTCGCTGGTTGTATAAGGGTGGCGAAGAATCGGAGTCGACGCTTATCACGTTGTTGATGGAGGGGCCTTCGGCCAGCATTGCCCCTGCCACCCGCCGTGCGGCGGGGGAGAATGTTACCTATGCCGGCTATGACCGCGAGCAAGGCTACCAATTCGAAGGCCTAGTGGACTTGGACGCCCACGACCGCACTCTCTTTGCCGCCCAACTGGTGTGGACGCTTAGCAAAGCCGGCCATACCGGTCCCTTTAAGGTCAAGGCCGATGGCGGTGACCTGGTGGAAGGTATGGATAGCTTGAGCGTGGATGACTTTGCGGACTATAACCCGGAAGAAAGCAGCACCGCGTTGTCTAAGCTCTACGCCCTTAATGAGGGCAACCTGCTGGAGGTAGACGATGGCGTGGCCGAGCCCGTTCAATCCACCTTGGGCAGTAGCGGAGACGTGCAGTCCGTGGATGTGGCCGATAGCGGCCTCGTTGCGGCCGTGCGCCGCAAATCCAATAATGATTTCTCCCTGCAGATAGGCGAGCTCGATGGCCAGCTGCAGGATGCGGTGGATGGTCCCACGCTGGCACGGCCGACCTTTGAATACAACGGGCAAGCCGCGTGGACTGTGGTTGACGGAGATCGCATCGTGCGCGTGGTGCGCTCCAAGACCACGGGCCGCATCTCCAAATCCGAGGTGGATGCCCGCAGCATTGACGATATTGAGGGCGAAATCTCCGTCATCCGCTTGTCCCATAGCGGTGCCCGCGTGGCCATGGTTATCGATGGGCACGTGTATATCGCGGCGGTTGCCCAATCCAGCAGTGGGGATAAGCGCATCGTCAACGCCCGCGAGGTCGGCCCAGAAGTTTCCGGTTCGGCGCTATCGTTGGACTGGAATATGGATGGCTCGCTCATCGTTGGTACCTCCTCGAGCCAGTCACCCGTCTGGCGCATCGAGCAGGATGGTTCCTCGGCTTCGACCATGCCTACCGGTAATATCACCGCCCCCGTGGTGGCTGTAGCTTCCTCGCCCACCAAGCTTTTCATCACTGATTCTCACGCCATGCTTGAGCTACCTTCCACCGTGATGGATGAGACCAACTGGCGTGAGGTCTCTGGGCTGCAGGGCCGGCGTTCTTCCCCTATCGTTTCTAACTAGCCGTCGGAAGGCTTGTGCGGCTAGGGGGGAGGCAACACGATGAGCTTGGGGGAGCTTATTTTTCCGCGCGCGTGTGCTGGATGCGGCGCGCCGGGCGAGGTGTTGTGTGAACACTGCCGCGAGCACTTGCGGCACCCGCCCTACTTGGTAGCACGGCCCCGGCTGCTGGGGGCGCCCGTGTATGCCCTTGGCTCTTATTCCGATATTCGCCGCCGCATCATCATTGGTATGAAAGAGCGCGGCAACCAGCCGGTTCGCGAGTATGTCGGGGCCGTCTTTGCAGCTGGGCTGGCCTATCTGAGTGCCCGTGGTGATATCCCGCGCGAGTTCACCCTTGTTCCTGCGCCTACCCGTCCGCGCTCGGCGCGGGCGCGCGGGGGAGACCCTGTGGCCGCTGTGTGCCATACAGCGGCGCAGCTGCAGCGCGTGGGCGTGTGCGCGGCTCTTTCGATGGGGCAGTCCACCGCGGATCAGTCCGAGCTTAACGCGCAGGATAGGTGGGCTAACCTGCAGGGGCGAGTCCGCGTTCATGCTCCCATTGCTCGCGCCCCTGCGCTGCTTGCCGACGACGTCGTTACCACCGGCGCCACCCTAGCCGCGAGCATTGCTGCCCTGCAGGCCGCGGGCGTAGAAGTATGTGGAGCATTGGTCTTTGCGGATGCCTAGATAAAGGCGGGATCTACCCTCGAGGTAGGGGAGCGGGAAAAAATTTCGCCCTGTCAGGTCATAACCAGTGATACCATGAGGAGTGTCACAGAGAGATAGCTACTGTGATTGAATCCAGTCCCCACTACTCAAGGGAGGCATTTCAATGTCCCAGCCAAACAAAGCTCAGGTAACGATTACGGGCCGTAATGTCGAGGTCCCTGATCACTTTCAAGAGCGAGTCAATGACAAGCTGGCCAAGATTGAACGCCTTGACCCCACCCTGACCTTCTTCCACGTGGAGCTGCAGCACGAGCCGAACCCGCGCCGCGATTCTGAAGCGGATCGCATCCAGATCACCGCTACGGGTAAGGGACACATCGCCCGTGCCGAAGCAAAGGAAGATTCTTTCTACGCTGCGCTCGAGACCGCCTTGGGCAAGATGGAGCGCTCCCTGCGCAAGGTGAAGGTGCGCCGCGAAAACGTCAAGAGCGGTCACCGCGCGCAAAAGGGCACCGGAGAGATTGCCGCTGAGATGGTGGCACAGGCTGAGGCACAGCGCGCCAAGGAAGAGCGCTACGTTGACCCTTATGCTGAGACCGTCGAGGATGTTCGTCCCGGCCAGATTGTGCGCACCAAGGAGCACCCGGCTACCCCGATGAGCGTGGATGATGCCTTGAGCGAGATGGAGCTGGTTGGCCACGACTTCTTCCTCTTCGTTAACGAGGAGAATAGTAAGCCCTCCGTGGTTTATCGCCGCCACGCCTTCGACTATGGCCTTATCTCCCTGGCTGAAGACGCGGAGGCCTAAAGCGCTCGCACTTTCCTGAGGTAATGACCCCGCTGCATAACTGCAGCGGGGTCGAATTCGTATCAAGGGAAATGGTGTCTTGGTGGGGGAGGTTCGACGTCGGCAAGCGGCTTTAAAGGCTTAGATATGCCAGATGAAGGTTGCGCGCATGCCCTATGCGCTAGGCGGAAGGTGCTTTGTGAATGCGAGTGAGTACAATAGCGACGAGTTAACTTTATTGTCGCGACTAGAAGGACTAACTAACCGTGTTTGGACTTTCCAAGCTGCTGCGCGCGGGCGAGGGCCGTACGGTCAAGCGCCTGGGCAAAATGGCAGACGACGTAATTGCCCTTGAGGATAAGTACGCGGAGCTTTCGGACGAAGAACTTAAGGCAAAGACCGATGAGTTCAAGACTCGTCTTAAAGACGGCGAAGAGATGAATGACATCTTGCTCGAGGCATTTGCCACCGTCCGCGAGGCTGCCTGGCGCGTCCTCGATCAAAAGCACTACCGCGTGCAGATCATGGGTGGCGCGGCCCTGCACTTCGGCAACGTTGCCGAGATGCGCACCGGTGAGGGCAAGACCCTGACCTCACTCCTGCCTGCCTACCTTAATGCGCTTGAGGGCAAGGGCGTCCACATCGTGACCGTCAATGATTACTTGGCAAAGCGCGACGCGGAGATGATGGGCCGTGTCCACCGCTGGCTCGGCCTGTCCGTAGGCGTCATCCTGTCTGAGATGCGCCCACCAGAGCGCAAGGCTGCCTACGATTGCGACATTACTTACGGCACCAATAACGAGCTAGGTTTTGACTACCTGCGCGATAACATGGTGCGCTCCCTCAATGAAGTGGTGCAGCGCGGTCACAACTTCTGCATCGTGGATGAGGTTGACTCGATTCTTATCGATGAAGCCCGAACCCCGCTTATCATCTCCGGCCCAGTAGACGGTTCCTCCCAGTTCTACAGTGTCTTCGCCCAGCTGGCACCGCGCATGCGCGAAGGCATCCACTACGAGGTAGACCACAAAAAGCGCACCATCGGTGTGCTGGAAGAGGGCGTGGAATACGTAGAGGATCAGCTCGGCATTGATAACCTCTACGCCCCGGAGCACTCCCAGCTGGTGTCCTACCTGAACAACGCCTTGAAGGCCAAGGAGCTTTTCACCCGCGATAAGGACTATATCGTCCGCAATGGTGAAGTCATGATCGTCGACAGCTTCACCGGCCGCGTGCTGGCCGGCCGCCGCTACAACGAAGGCATGCACCAGGCCATCGAGGCCAAGGAGCAGGTAGAGATCAAGAACGAGAACCAGACGCTGGCTACCGTTACCCTGCAAAACTACTTCCGCCTCTATGAGAAGATCTCCGGCATGACCGGTACGGCAGAGACCGAAGCCGCCGAGCTGCATTCCATCTATGGCCTGGACGTAGTGCCGATTCCTACCAATAAGCCAAATCAGCGTGCGGACCACTCTGACCGCATTTACAAGACGCAGGAAGCCAAGTTCGCCGCCGTGGTGGACGATATTGCTGAACACGTCGAGGCCGGTCAGCCAGTACTGGTAGGTACCACCTCTGTGGAGCGCTCCGAGTACCTGTCCCAGCTGCTATCTAAGCGGGGAATCAAGCACAACGTGCTCAACGCTAAGCACCACGAGGAAGAGGGCCAGATCATCGCCCGTGCCGGCCGTCCTGGCACCGTAACCGTGGCTACCAACATGGCCGGCCGTGGTACGGATATCGTGCTTGGTGGTAACCCCGAGGTCATCCTCGATGAGAAGCTGCGTGAGCGCGGCCTAGATCCATTCGAGGATGAGGAAAAGTACCAGGAGGCCTGGGAGGCAGAGATCGATGCCGAAAAGGAACACTCCAAGAAGTTGGGTGACCAGGTCCGCGAGGCCGGTGGACTCTACGTGCTGGGTACTGAGCGCCACGAGTCGCGCCGCATTGATAACCAGCTGCGTGGTCGTACTGGCCGCCAGGGTGACCCGGGTGAGACCCGCTTCTACCTGTCCATGCGCGATGAGTTGATGGTGCGCTTCGTGGGACAGTCCATGGAGAACATGATGAATCGCCTCAATGTACCGGACGATGTTCCAATCGAAGCCAAGATGGTCTCCAACTCCATTAAGGGCGCCCAGGCGCAGGTGGAGAACCAGAACTTTGAGATGCGTAAGAACGTTCTCAAGTACGACGAGGTGCTTAACGAGCAGCGCAAGGTGGTCTACGCTACCCGCCACGATATCCTCGATGCCGGCGATATTCAGGACAATATCCGCGGCATGATTGATGACACCGTTTCCGCTTATGTCGCCGGCGCTACAGCCACCGGCTACGTGGAGGATTGGGACCTAGATGCGCTGTGGAACGCATTGGATTCCCTGTACGGTCCCACCATTTCCCACGAGGAACTGGTCGAAGGCTCCGAGTATGGTTCCCCAGGCGAGCTTTCCGCTGAGCAGCTTCGCGACGCTTTGGTAGAAGACGCCAATAACGAATATGACAAGCTCGAGGAATCTGTAACCGCAATTGGCGGCGAGCAGCAGATGCGCAATACCGAGCGCATGGTCATCCTGCCGATTATTGACCAAAAGTGGCGTGAGCACCTCTATGAGATGGACTACCTCAAGGAGGGCATTGGCCTGCGCGCGATGGCGCAGCGCGATCCGCTGGTGGAGTACCAGAAGGAGGGCGGCGAGATGTTCAATGCGATGAACGAAGGCGTCAAGGAAGAGACCGTCCGCCAGCTCTTTATGCTGCGCAAGCAGTTCAAGCAGCAGGAAGAGGAACAGGCCGGTGAGTCTTCGACCGCTGCGAACAACAACGGTGGGGATACCGTAGAGGCCTAAAACCCGGTGTTCTTTCTCAAACTCCGCCCCGCACCCACTCTTAAAAGTGGGAGCGGGGCGGGTTTCTTTTTAGGGAAAAATGAGTAGAATATAAGAATCTTGTCCAATCTGCTTTTTTCCTGTGAGGAACTCCACTGACGATGCGTCGCCGTTCTTTGCGTCTAGGAATTACGACGCTTCTGTCTGCTACCTTGCTTGGTGGCGCCACCCCAGCCGTGGCGTATGAGATGCAGCGCGACTCTGCGTCTTCTCTGCGCATCATCTTGGACTCGGGCGAAAAACTAGAACAGGACAACGCGGCAGCGGCCATTTTGGCTATCGCTACCCAGCGTAAGGAAGCGTTGGTGGCAGATGGAATTTTGTCGCAGGAGAAAGCGGATGCTGCCTTTGACCATTATTTTGGCGCATCCCGGCTCAATACTGCGCGCGCCGATGGCAATATCTATGCCACACCGCTCGATTTCCCGTGGGAGCCCGAAGCGCGTCCACAATCGCGGGAAGGCAAGCAGTTCACCGAAGCTGCCGTGCTGGATTACCTTGACGTGCTGGGTGCCAACTATGCCCAGGCGGTGATTCGCGCCGAGCTGGGTGAATTCACTAAGGATCTGCCGCAGTCCACTGCAGGCAATGCAGAGTCTTCTCCGCGGCCACAGAGGCCCGCCACCGGGGATACAGGCTCCGCCTTCCCGGATGAGTTCCCGGATTACGCGTCAGCGCTGCGCGATATCGTCACTATCACCAAGCAGGTCAATGCTCCCTTGGAAAAGGCCGCAGCAACCCACCGTGGTGTGAATACCGTACTCGCGGATGGCACTGCTGATGACAATTCCGGGCTATCCGTCCTGGAAGGTGGTCTGCTGACTACCGGTATTGCGGCGCTAGCAAGCGCTGCCGGAATTGGATGGTCCGCACTGAACTGGTCCGATATTCTTTCTCAACTCGGCCAGTTCATTTCCTAGGCGGTGAGGTCCGTTCGCATAGCTTAGAGCAAGCGGAACGAGGTTAATCCCGTGTGACTGGCTGATCCTGTAAAAGCATGCTGCTGTTGACCTATATAAACAGAGCCGAAATACTCTCCGTTTGAGCGCGCGTGCAGGCTTGTCAATTGCAATCTGTCCGTGGTGTAGGGGCTGGAGCGTTGGCGCACCCACGAGCCAATATGCAGCCGGATTGCGTCCGAATAGCGCGCGGAATTGAGGTGAGCTAGCGGCCGATAGCCGGCAGCAACCTCGAGTGCGAAGATTACCCAGCCTTGGATGCGGTGTTGGGCGGCGACCTCCGCGGACGTCGGCAAGCGGCCGTAGCGCACGCGATGAGGCGCGAGGAAGAGTTTGAGGTGTGAGTAGCCAGGGATGGGCTCGTACATGATGGGGAAGTAGTGCTCCTGAATAAGGGCAGGAGGCGGACGCGTGATAATTGTCTCATGCCCGGCCCGCGGCCGCCATTTCTGAGGGTTTCCTGAAAGGGGTGGCCGCGAATGCGCGCGCGGTTCGCTATACTCTCGGGGAGTTAAAGAGAAAATCGTAACCAAAGGATTTAAGTACATGCGTGGTCTGATCGTTGACTATGTCGGCGTCCTCGACGGCACCGAAGAAGATAACCGTCGCTGGAAGGCGCTGCTGGCCGCCGCCAAGGCAAATGGCGCGGCAACCGCCATCCTCTCCAATGACCCGGGCGGTCCAGGCGCGGAGCACATTCGCGAGTGGGAGTACCGCGGAAACGTAGATGCAGTTATTCTCTCTGGTGAGGTTGGGGCGGAAAAGCCAGAGGTCGCTGCATTTCAGGCGGCCGCAGATGCCCTAGAGCTTCCGCTCAATGATTGCGTCATGGTTGATGATTCTATTCTCAACGTCCGCGCCGCCGTGGAAACCGGCATGGTGGGCTTTTTGTACACCAGCTTTGATCGCGTTTCCGTAGAAATTCAGGCTGTCTTCGATATTGAAGGTGAGTTTTAGTGGCTAAAGCCCGCGTCTACATTCCCGCAACCTACGCCATGCTGGCGGAATTGGAAGAAACCGGTTCCCTTTCTGCGCGCTCCGGCTGGGGTTTCATGGTGACCCCAGCGCTGCAGGATTTCTATACCGAGGGCGATGAAGAAGAGATTGCCTACTCGGCATTCCTCGAGGCATCTATGGCCTCTATGCGCCTTCTGGCCATCGGCGATGAAGAAAAGTTCCCGCATCGCCGCGTGGTCATCTCCGTGGACTTGGATGATTCTGTCATCACCCCGCGACCGGATATGGGCGAGCCGGTGGTAGAACTCCAGCCGGCGCAATTTAGCAAAGACGATCTAGCGGCCATCCACGTGGATATTGCGGAATCCGAAGAAACCACCGCGAAGGCCATCGAGGCTATTGACACCGCAGACCTTGGCGATGAGGACGCGGAGCTGGCCGTGGGAGATGCACTGGATAAGTTTATGGCCTTTTATCACCCCAGCGAGCTGCCTTTCCTCGTAGAATTGCTCTAAAACTGAAGGAGAAAACATGACTCAGCGTTTCAAGAACCTGGCTGCAGCCACCGTTACCGCAGGCGTAGCCCTCATTTCCGCGCCAGCCGCGCTGGCGGCCGATACCACCCCGGCCGCAGATGCCGCTGCCGATGTCGTGCCCACTACCCCGTGGCTAGCATTGCTAGAGACCTCGTCCCAGGGCACCTGGGGCCAGATCCTGGATGTGGTCTTTGGCATCGTAGATGTCCTGCTAGGCGTTATGGCCGATACCGGTTTCCACCTTTAATTTTCCCAGTCCACGTTGGTGCGCAGGGCCTCGAGCAGGCCGCGCACCGCGTCGCGCCGCCGCGCACTGGCGGTATCCGGAGGGATAAGCGCAGGGTCATCCAGCCCGCATTCTGGGTCCGCAGGCGGGCCCTTATGCGTACAACCACGGGGGCAATCCTCGACGGCGGCCGCAAGATCTTCAAAGACACCGAGCACGTCATCTGCATCCACGTGTGCGAGGCCGAAGGAACGAATGCCGGGGGTATCGATAATCCAGCCGCCAGAGTATGCATCATCGGCGGGGAGGGGAAGCGCTACCGATTGGGTAGAGGTATGCCTGCCTTTGCCTACTCCCGATACTTCCCCCGTCTCCCTATCCGCATCCGGAACCAAGCGGTTGACCAGGGTGGATTTGCCCACGCCGGAGTGGCCGATGAGCGCGGTGACGTGGCCATCGATGTGCTGGCGCACGGACTCGAGGCCGTCTTCGACGCCGGCTTTCACCACCGTGACATCAAGATCAGCAAACTCGGCCGCGAACGGCTCAGGATCCGTGAGATCTGTTTTAGTCAGGCACAAGATCGGGTGGATATTGCCCACGAAGGCGGCGATGAGGGCCCGCTCGACAAACCCGGAACGCGGTGGTGGATCGGCCACGGCGGTGACGATGAGCATCTGGTCCGCATTCGCCACCACGATGCGCTCGTAGGGGTCGGTGTCATCGGCGGTGCGCCGAAGAACGGAGGTGCGCTCTTCCAGCTTCACTATGCGCGCTAAGGTGTCTTTCTTGCCGGAAGTATCGCCCACGACACCAACGCGGTCGCCCACCTCGATGGCGGTGCGGCCGAGCTCGCGGGCACGCATGGCGGTGACCCGCGGGCCGTCATCTAGCGCGACGCCCCAGCGCCCACGGTCTTTGGTGATGACCATGCCGAACTTGGCATTTTTATGTTTGGGACGATCCTTGGTGCGCGGCCGCGAACCCTTGCCAGGGCGCACGCGCACGTCGGATTCATCAAAGGAACCGAAACGCCTAGCCATTGCTCTCCTGTTGTTCGGGGTCCAGCATCGTCTCCCACATGCGGTCGAAGCCAGGAAGGGTCTTCGAGGTGGTAGAAATATCCTCGATCTCTATGCCCGGCACCTTCAGACCGAGGATGGCACCCGCGGTGGCCATGCGGTGGTCCGCGTAGCACGGCCATTCTCCACCGTGGAGAGGGACGGGGTCGATGTGCAGGCCGTCGGCAAGTTCGGTGACCTTACCACCGAGGGCGTTGATATTATCCGCCAGCGCCTTCAAGCGGTCGGTCTCGTGGCCGCGCAGGTGAGCTATGCCGGTAAGGGTAGACGGGGTGTCTGCCAGGGCGCACAACGCAGCGACGGTAGGGGTGAGCTCGCCAATATCACCCATATTGCGCTCAATACCCTGCAGCGCTCCGTCTTTGGAGCCCTTTGCGGTGACAAAGCCCGGCTCTTGGGTGACCATAACGCCCATATCCACCAAGATATGGCGAATAGCGTCACCCGGCTGCGTGGTATTGGCGGGCCAGCGCTTTATGGTCACGCGGCCGCCGGTGACAGCAGCGGCGGCAAGGAAAGGCGTGGCATTGGACAAATCCGGCTCGATGGCCCACTCCCGGCCGGCGATCGGGCCAGGGTGCACGGTCCACGTATTCTCGCCGGAATCTACGCGCACGCCCGCTTGCCGTAGCATGCCCACGGTCATTTCCACGTGCGGCAAAGAGGGCAAGGGGCCGCCCTCATGGGTTAGGGTGATGCCCTTTTTAAAGCGTGCACCGGCTAGCAGTAGTCCGGAGACGAACTGCGATGACCCAGAGGCATCGATGGTGACCTTGCCGCCTTCTGGCACCCCGTGCGAGTGCACGGTGAAGGGCAGGCTATCGCCGTCCACCTCTACGCCAAGCTGGCGCAGCGCATCGAGGGTGGTGGACATGGGACGGGCGTAGGCCTGCTCGTCGCCGTCGACAAGCACGGCGCCATCAGCCAAGGCCGCAACCGGCGGGATAAAGCGCATGACCGTGCCGGCCAAGCCGCAATCTACCGTTGCGCCCTTGAGCGGGCCTGGGGTGACGTGGATGTCCTCGCCGTCGTGCTCGAAGCGCACGCCCATAGACTCCAACGCCTTTTCCATCAGCTGCGAATCCCGCGAGACCAGCGGAGCGCGCAGGGTAGAGGGGCCATCGGCCAACGCGGCCAAGATGAAGGCGCGGTTGGTAATAGACTTTGAGCCCGGCACGTGCTGGGCCCACGTAATGGGGCCTGCCGCTTGCGGGGCGGACCATGGTTGAGACATATCGTCCATAATAGAGGGCATGTGCGGAAGATTCGTTCTTTTTACCGAGTCCCTCCTTGATGCGGTGGGAGAGCTGCCCGGAGTCACCGAGGTACATGCCCCGCAAGGAACCCCAGGGCCCCGCTACAATGTTGCGCCTACCCAGCCGGTGGCTATCGTGCGCGTGCGCGAAAGCCTTGCTCAAGTCGATCCTGCGCGGTGGGCGCTATTGCCGCACTGGAAGAAAGATCTTGAGGGCCCGCCGCTGTTTAATGCGCGGGCGGAGACCGTGGCCTCCAAGCCTTCTTTCCGGCACGCTTTTAAGGGGCAGCGCTGCCTCATCCCGATGAATGGTTACTACGAGTGGCGCCAGGAAGAGGGCGGCAAACAGCCCTACTTCGTGCGCGCGGAGGAAGGCTTGTTGTGGGCCGCAGGCCTCTGGGACACCGGCTTAGACCGCCTGTCCGCCACGATCATTACCACTGCAGCCACGGAAGAAATGGAGTGGCTGCACCATCGCCTGCCGCGCTTTTTGGCGGCCGAGGAAATGCGTACGTGGCTAGAGGGCAGCCCCGAGGAGGCCGCCGAGCTGCTCTTGCCGACGCCCCTGCGGGGCTTTCACACCCACCCCGCCGACAAAGCCGTGGGCACTGTATCCAACGACTATCCAGAGCTACTCGGCGAGTAGATCGGCAAAGCTGGCGTCACACAGCTGCGCGAGGTCCTCCGCATTGAGCTCGATATCTAGCCCGCGGCGCCCGCCAGAGATGAAGACGGTATCGAAAAGCACAGCGGTTTCTTCGATGATGGTGGGCAGTGGATTCTTCTGACCCAGGGGAGAGATGCCGCCGGGAATATAACCGGAAGACTTGGTCGCATCGTGCGGCTCCGCCATGGCGGCCTTGGAAACCTGGTGTACGGCTGCGGCTTTTTTCAAGCTCAGGTGGTGGGTAGTAGGGATAACGCACACCGCTAATTTTCGCTTGGGTCCCTTGCCCGCCGTTAAATCGATGACCAGGGTTTTGAGTACGCGCTCCGGCTCTACGTCTAGAGCCGCGGCGGCGTGATCACCGAAGTGATCGGTGCCCGCCTCAAAGGTGTATACGTGGTGCTCGATACCGGCGTCTTCTACAACTTTGAGCGCTGGGGTGGCTGCATGCGGGGACTTTTTAGACATGACTGGGATTCTAACGCTAGGCGTTAGTATGGAAATTGTGGCTAAAGAAACAATCAGCGAAAAGGAGCTGCAGCGCCGCTTTGAAGCGGAAGCGCTGCCCCTGCTAGATCAGCTCTACGGTGGCGCCTTGCGCATGACGCGCAATCCCCAAGACGCTGAAGACCTAGTGCAGGAGACCTACCTCAAGGCCTATAAGTCCTTCCATTCCTTTACTCCGGGTACGAATCTCAAGGCTTGGCTTTATCGCATCATGACCAATAACTACATCAACTCCTACCGCAAGGCGAAGCGCCGGCCAACGGAGTCCTCGGCTGATGACCTGAGTGATTTTCAGCTCTATACCACCGCCGGACATGATTCCACCGGCCTGGAATCCGCCGAGGTAGCCGCGCTCAAGGACATGCCAGATTCCACCATTTCAGAGGCCATGAATGACCTTCCCGATGATTACCGCATGGTGGTTTACTACGCGGATGTGGAGGGCCTGGCATATAAAGAAATTGCGGAAATCATGGACACTCCTTTGGGCACAGTGATGTCTCGGTTGCACCGGGGAAGAAAACTACTCCGAAAAGCGTTGAAAGACGTGGCACGAGAACAAGGTATTGGATTAGAACACCCAGACATGGAGGAGAAGTAATGGAACGCGCAACGGAACACAACTGTGGTGCGTGTAGCTCCCCAGAGGTACAGGCCCTCCTGTGCGAGCTTCTCGATGAATCCACCACCTATGCCCGCGCGCTCGCCATCCGCGAGCACATCGCCCAGTGTGATTTTTGTCAAAAGCGCCTCGAGAGCGAGGAGATTATTCGTTCGCTGGTGCGCAACTGTTGTAACGGGCAGGCCAAGGCGCCGCAGGCGTTACGCCGCCGCATCTCGGTTGAAATCACTCGCATCGAGACCACCTGGTAGTGCGGACATACGGCACGGGCTGCTAAGCGGCCTGCGCCGATTCGGCAAAGCAAAAGCCCGGCTCCTACGGTCTGTGATGACCGAGGGCCGGGCTTATGTGCTGTGCGTTATGCGCCAGGACGCTTGCCGTGATTAGCGGACTTCTTGCGGCGATCCTTGCGCTTGCGACCACGCTTGCTCATTGCGCACTCCTTCGTTGAGGGTATCTGAACTTTATTCAACTTTAGCGGCTAAGGGCGCCGAAACGAAAATTGGGGGCCAATGATTAAGCGGAAACGCGGGCGCGTCCACGGCCGCGGTTGCGGCGGCGCTTGAGGGCGCGGCGCTCCTCTTCAGACAAACCGCCCCAGACGCCGGCGTCCAAGCCGGACTCCAGTGCCCACTTCAGGCAGGAAGAGGCAACGGGGCAACGGTTGCAGACCAACTTGGCCTTAGCGATTTGGGTAAGTGCAGGACCAGAATTGCCTACTGGGAAGAACAGCTCGGGGTCTTCGTCGCGGCAAATAGCTTCGTGGCGCCAATCCATGATTGATATCTCCTAACAAAAATTCGACAGCAGAAAGCACAAGCACTTTTCATAAAATGAAAAGCAACCAATGCCATGGGTGGGTGGTTGTGTGAACTGGTCTGCGCGCAGTGGGGCCCGGTCTCGAGGTCGGGCCAGCGTCGCCGCCGCCAATGGTCCACATTGTGGTTACTTGAAGTTTCCTTCAAGTTAAGAAGAGGTTTACGTCCTCTTTCTTTTTGCTACCCCAGAATCATGACATGTTTACTCAGGCTCCGCTAGGGGTAGAGGCGAAAATGTGTTAAACATCACTGAATGGAAAGTGGTGTGGGGGTCATTTAGATAGACGCTGGAGTTGAAAGAAGCCTGTGAGAAACGCGCTGAACTGGCGCATTGACTGAAACTACTTGAGTGTGGTGACTAGAGAAGCGTCAAATCTGTCCGGTTAGCCCTTGCCCCCGCGAAACCTGAGTGGCGCACAAGAAAATGGCGTTGCCCGTGAGTAGACTGTGGGCTTGTGTCCAAACAAAACAAGAAGGTAAACACAAAGCAAAATGCTGCCTCCACGCGGTCGATTAGTGGGGAAGAAAAGACCCAGCACGGGGCGCCGCAACCAGTCCTCGTGGCCGCAGCACTCGCCGTGATTCAGTCCATCGCCGTAATCTGTTTTGGCATCTTCCTGATCGTGCGCGAACTGACCGGTGCGGAAAACGGCTCCATGGTGTCGGATTCGGGCTCTGGAAGCTTTGTGGGGCTAGGCACCGCACTCTTTATCTTTATTGTGTTTGGTTTTGTCATCATTGGCGCTTGGGCCATGGTCAAGGGAAAGCGCTGGGGTAGGGGAGCCATTATTTTGGTGGAGCTAATCTTGGCGGCTAGCTCCTTCCAAATGTTTAGCGGTGGATCGCCGCTACTGGGCGCGGTGACATTGCTGAGCGCCGCAGTGGTCATCTTCTTGCTGATGTTCGTACGCGCCTCCACTGAGTGGGCGGCAGCAAACTTCTAAAGTCGTCTTCACGTGTAAAAGGCCGCGCCCGGTAAAACCCGGAATGCGCGGCCTTTTTATGCGATGGTGGGGTACTAATCGGCGCTAAGGCCCACTACCTTATCGCCGCGGGCTTCCACAATGGTGTCACCCGCTAAGGTGAGATAAACGGCACCGCGGTAGGCGCCGCGGTCAACCGGGACGGTCCGCAGAGTCTTGCCAGTGGACCAGTCCATGACTGCAATTCCTTCTTTGGTAGGCACCAGCATCTGCTCGTTGACAGCGATGGGGGTGCCGATGGCCTCTTCCACGATGCGATCAACCGAGAGGTCGCTCGGCTTAAAGAGGTAAAGCCGGGAGCCATCAAACCAGGTCATATGGTGCGGCAAGTCCGCAGTTGTCGGCGCGAAGGGGGAGTCGCCGGTGTCTATAGCCGGAGAAGGCTCTGCTGGGGAAGAGTCGAGCTTTTTACCTTCATTGTTATATGACTCGATGGAGGGGTGTGGTCCTGGCCGGTATACGGCGGCGGCCTTTTGGCCCACGGCGACAAGGCGGGCGCCATCGGTGGCAATGTCCACATCGGCGGCGATGTCCGGTTGACGGGAATCATCGGGGGTGGTGTCTTGGAAGCGCAACCAGGTGGTATTCGGCTTATCGGGGCAGGACTCTGTCAGGGCTAAGTTCTCGGTACGGGTAAGGGCCGAGGTGAGCGTGCAATCCTCATGCGGTTGCTTGTCCGGTTCTTGTTTTGCCTCCACGTCACCGTATTCCACGGTACGTACCATATCGGAGCGCCACAGATCGATGCGGTCGGTGGAGACCGTTCCTATCCGGTCATTGGAGGATATGGGTACCACCTCGTCCGAATTTATGGCACTACGGGTGCTGTCATACTCACCAGTCGCGGCATCAATCGCCACGGTATCTCCGCAGCCCACACCGGTCTTATAAGTAGCTACTATCTTGCCCCATGCAGCAGACAGTGAGCATAGTTCGGCATCAGTGCGCTCATAGGTCCACGCTTCGGAACCGTCCGGATTGGTAGCCGTGAGCGTGTGATCCGCATGTGTGATGGTCAGGCCGTGCGCCGAAACCGCTCGGTATTGGCCAGGCACCGGTTCATTGGGGAGGCTGAAGGACTCGTGGAGGTTAGTCGGGACTGTGGAAAGTGCGGGTGCATCCTTTTCCCCAGGAACGGCCGCCTGGCTCAAATGTGCCTGATTGATATTGGCAGTGACGGCTGCACCGCCTACCGCGATGGCGCAGACCACGGCAATGATGCCGGTGGCCTTCCAATCAGAGAGCGTGGAACGCAAAATGGGAGCCTTAGTCATCGGCGGCCTCCTCGTCGGCGCCGGGAGCTGCCGCGGCGCGCAGTGGTACGGGTGGGGGATTTCTCGCGGACTGAAACCTGGCCTACAACCTTGGTCTCGGGGCCTACGGTCTCCTCTGCATCCGCGGGGATGTCTAGCGCTTGGGCCAGCTCTGGGGAAGTAGAAAACCATTGTGGCGGCTCCGGCTCTCCCAAATCCAGCTCATCGTTAATGACTTGCCATTTGCCCAGCTCATCGTAGCCCACCAAGGTGATGGCGGTACCGGTATGCCCGGCGCGACCCGTGCGACCAATACGGTGGACAAAGGTCATTGGATCATCTGGTACCTGGTAGTTGATGACGTGAGTGACATCATCGACGTCGATACCGCGGGCAGCAATATCGGTGGCGACCAGGATGTCTACCTGGCCGGAGCGGAAGGCCTGCAGGGATTTCTCGCGGGACTTTTGCCCAAGGTCGCCGTGGACGGCTCCCACGCGGAAGCCGCGCCGGGCGAGATCATCGGCCAAATGGGCGGCCGCTCGCTTGGTGCGGGCGAAGATGATGGTGCGCCCGCGGTCGGCAGCCTGCAGGGCGTGCGCGACGATGGCAACCTTATCCATGCGGTGAGCTTGGAAGGTGACCTTGCGGGTGGAGGAATGAGTGAAATCCTGCTCGCCCGATTCGGCGCGGATATGGATGGGCTTATCCATAAAACGGCGGGCCAGCGTTAAAATCGCGCCCGGCATCGTAGCGGAAAAGAGCATGGTCTGGTGCGCATTGCCATCCAGAGCCTGCAGGATGGCCTCCACCGAGGGTAAAAAGCCCAAATCTAGCATCTCGTCGGCTTCATCGAGTACCAAGATGGCCACCCGGTCTAGTTGCAGATTGCCGCGCTCGTGGAGATCGATCAGGCGGCCAGGTGTACCGATGATGACATCGGCGCCCTTATTGAGCTTTGTGATCTGTTCCTCGTAGGGCCGGCCTCCGTAGATGGAAACCAAACGCACCGGTATGTCAGCGGCGGCTACCTGCAGGTCTTTGGTGACCTGCTGAGCAAGCTCACGGGTGGGGACCACCACGAGGGCGCGCGGGGTGCCATCGAGCTCTTCGATATCGGCATCATCAAAGACACGATCCAAAAGCGGCACGCCAAAGCCGTAGGTTTTGCCCATGCCGGTGCGCGCTTGGCCAATCAAATCCTGACCGGACAAAGCGATGGGCAGGGTTAATTCCTGGATTGCAAAAGTACGCGTGATGCCACGGGTGGCGAGTCCATCGCAGATTTCGGCCGCAACGCCGAGTTCCGCGAAGCTCGGTGGCTGGGATTTTATGTCAGACACACCTTGATAGTAGCCGGGATGGTTATAGTGGGGCCATTGACAATAAAACTCTAGTTAGAGGAGGAACCCTCATGGATATCAAGTTTGGCTTCGCAGACACCGCTCGCGAGCTGGTCATTAGCGCTGCAGGTGACCAGGCTGAGCTGACGCAGAAGATCAATAGCGCCCTGGCGGATAACTCCACCTTGGAACTGGAAGATGACAAGGGCCGCAAGTACCTCGTGCGCACTGACCGCGTGGTCTACGTTGAGGTGGGCATTGCGAAGAAGCACGCCGTGGGATTCGCCGGCGCCTAAAGACGAGCGCACCGGTCTGCTGATTCAGATTTTTAAAAATAAACGGGTAACCTAAGGCCCCATGGAAGACAGGGAGACTCGCCACGCTCACCGGAGCCAGGGCCATTCGCCGGACCACCCTAATGCGGTGGTCCGGTTTGCGCGTCAATATGGCTGGTGGCGCGTGGTGGCTATCCCTTTGATGATCGCCTTGACCATCTGGTTCATTGTCGATATCGCCACCGCTTCCTCCTCTGAAGAAGGGGCGGAAGAAACTACCACAGCTGCCCCGACGAGTGCCGAGAAAATCGGGCCTGATCCGGCTGATGCGGAAGCGGTCAAACGGGAAATTAGTGAGATGCCGCCCGGTGGGGCGTTTACCAAGCAGGGAAAGGGCACTTTCCATGAGGTGGGCGAGCCCGGCGCCGTAGCCGGTAAGGGTGGCGCGCAGAAGGTGCGCTATTCCATCGAGGTGGAAGATGGCCTCAATACCGCACCGTATGGCGGCGATGATTCTTTTGCAGCCATGGTGGAGGCCACCCTTTCTGATCCGCGCGGCTGGACCGCGCACAAGGACTTCGAGTTCGAGCACGTGGCCTCTGATGCGGATCCAGATACCCGTATCCAGCTGACCTCCTTGGGTACCGCCGCGGAGCGGTGCGGGGAGAAAATTGAAACGGAAACCTCCTGCCATACCACCATTACTGGCGAGTCCACCACGGTTATTAATGAGGCTCGCTGGGTGCGCGGTGCGACGCCGTTTGAAGGCGATATGGGTAACTACCGCCAGTACGTTATTAACCACGAGCTGGGCCACGCCATTGGCTATGCGGCCCACCAGCCGTGTGGTGGGCAGGGCAAGTTAGCTCCGATCATGATGCAGCAGACCTTGGATCTCAATAACAAGGCATTGCACGATCGCAAGCCCAGCGAGGTCTATCCTGATGAGGACGTGACCTGTGCAGCTAACCCGTGGCCTTTCCCCAACCCGGATAATAAGGATCCCCACCAACCCGAATAGGAGTTAAGGATGCCGCTTCCCCCAGAGCATGTTTTAAGCGCCTTTCACGCGGAAACTGGTGCTACCGGTACTCGCCGCGCTCAGGGCGATCAATTAGGCCCGGTGTGGGATAACGGCATCAAGGTGGGGGACGTGGTCTATTCGCAGGCCGGTCCTTTTGCTGCATGGTCCGCCAAGACGCGCGAGCGCCTAAGTGTGCAAGGCGCCCGGGTTTCCCGGCCAATTTTATCTAGCGATGGCCGTCATACGGCCGCTGGCTGGAAGGCCACGCAGTTTATTCCGGGGCAGGTCCGGGGGCGCATTGATGAAACCGCACAGATGGCGCTGCGCCTTGATACGGCTATGGCCGAGGTGGCACTTCCCACCGGGCAGCGTGACGATGTCTTTGCTCGCGCGGAGCGCGCCGCGTGGGGAGAAACCGGGGAGGCTTATCGCCCGGCTCTGCTTGCCGACGTCCCCCTTATCCCCGCCCACACCGCTCTTCTCACCACTACCGTTTACCACGGCTCCAACCCGCCGGGCATTGTGGACATTGTGCCGAGCGAATCCCCGCGCCCGGCCGGCTGGACGGCCGCTTTGGTTATTGTGGATGGGCTCATTGGCCAAGCAGTCGATGATGGGATCTGTCAGCGCTTTAGTCATGTACCCGGTATGCCGGAATTGCTGTTGCGCGCTGTGTCGTATCGCCGTCATGTCAATGACCTGCACTCCGCGTCGCGTTCAAACACGCGTTCGCACATTGAGCGGGTGGAGCAGCATCTGGTGTCGCGGGCATCTGCCATACTGGAGCGGTGAGTTACGATCCCCATTCCACCGCGCGTGCGGGAGTGGTCCTTCCACCGTCCCCGCAGGTGCGCCTCGTTCCCCGTACCCAGTCCGCCACGACCCGCAGTTGGCCTGTTGACCTGCCAGAATCCGGTACCTGGAAGGTAACCGGTGCCGCCGGCACCGGTGTGTCCAGCTTCCTTATTGATACCGTCATTCATGCCTTGGATAAAGCCCGGCAGACCGGCGCGGATCCCTCCGGCATCCTGGTTATCGCTCCCTCGAAGGAATCCGGTGCCCGATTGCGCCGCGAACTTTCTGAACGCCTCGAGAATTACGCCGCACAGACCTCAATGGTGCGGTCTGTGCACTCCTTGGCTTTTGCGTTACTGCGCACGGCGGCCGAGGAGGAGTTACGGCTCATTACCGGTGCGGAACAAGATGCCGTCATTCGGGAGCTACTTATCGGTCAAGCAGAGGACGGCCACGGTTCCTGGCCAGAAGAGATGCGCCCCGCGCTGGAATATGTGGGCTTTGCGCGGCAGTTGCGCGATTTCCTTTTGCGCTCCATTGAACGAGGTCTGGGCCCAGGAGACCTGGAGCGCCTAGGCCACGAATATGGCCGCCCTATGTGGTCCGCCGCGGGCGAATTTCTGCGCGAGTATGAGCGCGTGCAGCTCCTCTCCCGTTCCCATTCATACTCTGCTGCAGAGTTGGTTACCGCGGTTCTCCAACGCCCTGAATTACTGCGCGATCATCCCTTCCACACCATTGTCGTCGATGATGCGCAACTGCTCGACCCCACCGCAGGAAAACTCATTCGTGAGCTGGCTGCGCAGGCCAATCTCGTAGTTGTGGGTGGCGATACAGCCCAATCCGTCTTTGCCTTCCGTGGTGCTAGCTCGCGCTTTTTGCAGGACTTTCCAGCCGAGCATGACATTGAGCTCACCGAGTCCTACCGCAGGCCCACACCGGCGTGCATCTCTATCGTGGATTCGGACGGTCGGCTGCGCGACGTCGTAGCTAATACCGTGCGCCGCCGCCACTTGGAAGATGCCGTGCCCTGGCGCGACATCGCTGTCATTGTGCGCTCTACTAGTGACATTGGCCAAATGCGCCGCACCCTCCTAGCCGCCGGTGTGCCCGTACATATCAATCCCACCGACGTTGTCTTGGCCGAACAGCGTTTGGTCTCCGCTGTGTTGCTTGCGCTGCGCGCCTTGGAGGAGGAACTATCTAACTCTGAGTTGGAAGAACTACTCACCGGACCTGTGGGTGGCGCCGATCCTGTCACCCTGCGCCGACTGATCCGTGGCTTGCGCCGCTGGGATTCCACCACTCGGGGCATCGATAGCCTCCGGGGCCTTCTCTACGGCGAGCTCCCAGACTTCAACGGACAGCTCACTGAACGGGAATATTCGATCCTCGAACGCGTTCGTGCAGTGCTCAGTGCCGGCCGGGAAGCGCTCACTTCCGGCGCTTCGGTGGAAGAGATTCTGTGGGTTGTGTGGAGTGCTACCGACCTGGACAACCGTCTACAGGCCTCGGCCTTGCGTGGTGGTGCAACGGGCTCGCAGGCCGACCGCGACCTAGATGCAATGATGGCGCTTTTTGACGCTGCTGGAGACTACGTAGAACGCCGCCCGGATTCTTCACTGAGCGCGTTTTTGACCCATATCACTGAACAAGAACTTCCCACCAGCGTGCGTGACCGCCGTACCGCCATTCCGCAGGCCGTAGAAATCCTGACCGCGCACGGTGCAGTGGGCCGCGAATGGGATACCGTCATCGTGGCCGGCGCCCAGGAAGGCAGCTGGCCTTCGCTAGGAGAGACTGGCTCCATCTTCGGGCAAGAAGATCTTATCGATCTCCTCGACCACGATATTGATCCCGATACTCCCGTCAGCCACATCGCCTCCCGCTTGGCAGAGGAGCGTCGTCTCTTCCACGTCGCTACCACCCGCCACCGAAAGCGCTTGCTCATTACTGCCGTGGAGAATCCAGAGGGCGATACGGTCTCCGAGCCTTCTCGGTTCATCGACGAATTCGCCGGACGTGGTGTCGATGTTCCCGGTCAAGCTGCGCGTCGCCAAGCAAAGCGGGCGCTGCGCCGCGCCCAACTCCCGCGCGAATTGGGCCTCGATGTGCCCGAACCCGCACCCGTTTCTTTGCGCGATGGTCTGGAGATTGATCCACTCGATGTTGCGGTGTTGTCCGTACCGGCCTTTGTCGCACAGCTGCGCCGCGTAGTTAGCAATCCGGAATCTGGTGAGGTTGAACGCAAGCAAGCTGCCCGCCAGCTCGCGCGGTTAGCGGCGGCCGAAATCCCCGGCGCCCACCCGGAGCAGTGGTGGTCGGCGCGTTCCGTTGCGGCTGAACTGCCGTTGCATACCAGCGGCAGTTTGTCGCCCTCCCGGGTAGAAGCGTTGCTCAACTGCCCACTCAAGGCTGTGCTGGGCAATGTGGCTGAGGACCCGAGCGCTGAGGAGCACCTGCTCCGCGGTACGTTGGCCCACGCCTTCTTTGAAGCCATTGGCCGCGGTATGGATGCGGAAAAGGCCAAGCTTTTGGTGATGGAGGCTTTCGAGCGCATCCAGGACGTGCCGCAGTGGCAATTGCGATTCAAACTCGACGAGTTTTCCACTCTATTGGACCGCGCCCGCGAATGGGCGCGCCAATCTGAAGTAAATCAAGAACTAGTGGGCGTGGAAATTCCTGTGGGCGTACATGTCGGTGAAGGCGTGCGCATCGGCGGCTATATGGACCGTCTCCTTCGCGATGAAGAAGGAAACTACTTGGTCGTGGACCTCAAGACCGGGAAAACCCAACCGGCCAAAAAAGAAGCCGAAGACCATGTGCAGTTAATGACCTATCAGCTCGCGCTTGCCTATGGTGCATTCGACGGCCATCAGGTCCACGACGGTGAAGGAATGCCGCGCCAGGGAGGGGTGCTGGTTTACCCGGGCGCAACCACTAAGAAGATTGGCGAGATTTGGCAAAGCGATAAATCTCCGGAAGCACTCGAAGAATTCGCCGCACTTCTGCCCCCGCTGGTGGAGGAAATGCGTGGTCCGCGCATTACTGCGCGTACCAATAAAGACTGCGATAAATGCCCAATTCGCTCCATCTGCCCCGTGCAGGAAGAAGGAAGGATGACCACCGATGCCTAAGAGCAACTTTTCCCCACAGCAAATCGCTGCGGCCTTGGGCAAGGATTTCCCGCCTACCGACGAACAAGCTCATGTCATTGAAGGCCCATTTAGCCCCAAACTCGTGGTTGCCGGCGCTGGTGCTGGCAAGACAGAAACCATGGCCTCGCGCGTGGTGTATTTGGTGGCCAATGGTTATGTGCGACCTGAACAGGTTCTTGGCCTGACCTTTACCCGCAAAGCCGCGCAACAACTGGAGCAACGCATTCGCAGGCAGCTGATTCAACTGCGCGATTCCGGTCTCATCCCACCAGGCAGCGATGTGGCAGAAGCATTAGAAAACATTGCGCCGAAGGTATCCACCTATGACTCCTACGCCGGAGAACTCGTTCGTGAATACGGCCTATTAGTTCCGGTTGAGCCCACCGCGCGCATCATTACTGAGGCCGAGCGCTATTCCTTAGCCTACGATGTGGTGCGCAATTACACCGGCCAACTAGAAGACGATCGCACCCTAGCCACAATCACCGAGACCCTGCTGAGCCTCAGCCAGGATATTGATAACGGTCTCAAAGACACGAGCCATATCGCTGAGCATGCGCGCGATTTTCGCGCAGATATCGATAACCTTGACAAATCGAAGAAGAATGGCCCCGAATACTCTCAAAAGCTGCTGGGCTATATCCAGACACAGGAACGCCGTGTGCAGTACGTACCGCTGCTGGAGGCCCTGAAAAAGGAACAATCCGAGCGACAAGTCATCACCTTTGGCGAGCAAATGTCTGTCGCCGCCCGAGTAGCGCGTGATTATCCTGTTGTGGGCAGGCAACAATCCCAGCGCTACAAGGTTGTCATGTTGGATGAGTACCAAGACACCTCCTATGCCCAGCGCGTTCTACTTCGAAGCCTTTTCGGCGGCGAGAAAGATGAACTGTCTGTTACGGCTGTAGGCGATCCAATGCAGGCCATCTACGGCTGGCGCGGCGCGACCTCTGAAAACCTCACCGCCTTCGTGGAGGATTTTCCAGTCGAGTCGGGCACACCTGCTCCGAAGGACCAATTGACTACCTCGTGGCGCAACCCTTCGGGTGCGCTGGATTTGGCTAACTCAGTGGCGGAGAGGGTATTTGAAGGCGTTGAGCGTCCCGTGGATGAACTTTCTGCCGCCCCACATAAAGGCGAGGGTGAAATCCAGCTGGCCTACTTTGAAAGCGAAAATCGCGAGCGCGAATTTATCGCCGAGCATTTGAAAAAGCAGTGGGACAAACGCGAAGGAGACACCTTCAGCGCAGCGGTTCTGGTGCGTAAAAATAGGCAGTCCGCACCTATCGCTGCGGCTTTAGACAAGGCGGGCGTACCTAATGAAATCATCGGTCTCGGTGGTTTGTTGTGGCAGCCAGAAATCCAGGATCTCGTGGCCATTGCCACGATGCTCGTACGCCCAGAAGATCTGTCTGCATCAGTGCGGGTACTGGCTGGCCCTATGTGTGGATTGGGGATTAGCGATATTCAAGCCCTCGCTTCGCGTCAACGAAACCTCGCCGGAGCAAGGGAGGAGCGCTTGCGTTGGGAACCAGGAATGGACCCGGAAGATTACCTGCGAGCGCAGTTGGAAGATGTCACCGCAGAAGAACCGGATCAGCGCGTTGGCCTTGCCGACGCCCTGGCTGACTTGGGGGAGAGGGACCGCTATACCCCACAGGGCCTTGCCCGCATGGAAGAGGTATCTGCCAAACTGCGGCACTTGCGCACCTATTCGCTATCCAAGCCGCTGGTGGACATCTTCGCTGATATTGAGGCATTGTTTAATATCCGTACCGAAGTCTTGGCGCGCGGAAGCGCGGGGGGAACGGCCCACTTGGATAAATTTGCCGATATCGTCGCTAGCTTCCACGGTGATTCTTTGTACGCACTCTTGGACTATTTTGCGCTTGCACTCGAAAAGGAAGACGGTTTGGACATGGGCGAGGTGCCTGCCGCAACGGACCGTGTGCAAATTATGACTGCGCATAAGGCCAAGGGCCTGGAATGGGAGCATGTCTGCGTGGTGCATGCTGATTCTTCTAGCTATAACGCGCAAGCGGAGACCTTCCTTAGCAGGATCGAAAAGGTCCCGGGGGAGGACGACTATATTGAGGTCCCAGAGGATGCCGAAAAGCGCTCGCAGTTCCAAAACGCCTGCGAAGAATTTAAGAAAGCAGATAGTGCCCTAAAGGCGGAAGAATCTGCGCGCCTTTTTTATGTTGCATTGACCCGTACCGAATCCACGCTGACCGTTACTGGTTCGGGGACTAATAACCTTTCTTCAAGAAACAAGAAGGGGCCCTATGAATACCTAGAGCATTTGAAGGAGAAGTTCCCGCAGTACGTGGTGGAGTGGTCCGTGCCAGATGAACCGTCTGAGGAGGACTTTGGTGAGAGCGCACAGTTCCCAGCGCTGATGGCTAACCCGGAGGCAGTTGCCGGTGCCGATGCGGTGCTTGAGGCGATGGATGAACTTCCAGACCTCAGCCACGGTGAAACCTTTGAGTTGTGGGAGCAGGAAGCTGGCGCTCTTATTGAAGAATACAGGGCTCTGCAACAGCCGGTGGTAGACGTTGAGCTACCCAGCGAGCTGACTGCTTCTGACATGGTTGCGCTGCGGGCAGATCCACTCCAGTTCGCACGCAGGCAACGCCGTCCAGTGCCGTTTAAGCCGAATGCTTATGCCAAGCGCGGTACCGCCTTCCACGCGTGGTTGGAGGACCGCTTTGGCAGCCCTGCACTATTGAGCGAGGAAGAGCTGCCGGGTACTGATGAGGCGGCGGACTATGACTTGGAAGAGCTGAAAAAAGCTTTCTTGAGCTCGGAGTGGGCGCAACGTCAACCGGAATACGTAGAAGCGCCCTTTGAAATCACCATCGGTGAGGCCGTGGTGCGCGGGCGCATGGACGCGGTATTCCGCTTGGACGACGGCACGTGGATGGTGGTGGACTGGAAGACAGGCCGCCCACCCCAAGGGGAGGCTATGGACGCCGCCAAGATACAGCTTGCGGTTTATGCAGAGGCATGGCGGCGTATCCATGGCGGAGAGAAGATTCGCGCTGCTTTCTACTATGTGCACGATGGTTATACCTTTGAGCCAGCCTGCCTTCCACGTGGGGAAGAGCTAAAGAAACTCCTTGAATCGTCAGTTGAGCACCAAAAGGGCTAAGGTATGTGAGCGGTTGCGTAAGCACGCAATCTCTTGAGCAATCATTCGAGACCAGAAAAGGCGGGGCTAGTGGGCAAAAATCGTGCGCGAGCTATGAAGTCGCACTTTAAGAGTCGCTTCTTGCCGCAGGTTGAGCTGTCCTCGCAGCCGGACCACGCGCTCATTGACGTCATTACGGTGCCGAGGGATGAAAATTCCAGCCCGTGGCGTCAGTTGGGCAAGCGTGTGCTGTGGGCTTTAGGCATTGTTGTCTTCGTGACAGTCGTGGTCTATTTGGACGGCGGTGGATATAGCGAGGACATGTCGCTTTTGGATTCCGCCTACTATGCTGCGGTGTCGCTAACTACAGTGGGCTACGGCGATATCGTTCCTGTGTCCCCGCAGGCCAGGTTCATTAACTTAACGCTTATTACACCTGCCCGCCTGATCTTCCTTGTTTTATTGGTTGGCGCGACCTTGTCCGTGCTAACGGATAAGGCCCGACGTACTTTCCAAATCCAGAACTGGAGAAAGCAATTGCGTAACCACACCGTCGTTATCGGGTATGGCACCAAGGGCGCCGGAGCGGTGGCCGCGCTGCTGGCCGATGATGTTCCGTCCTCCCAGATCGTGGTCATTGATACCAACCGTGCCTCCCTAGCTCACGCAGAGCACCACGGACTAGTCACCATTTTTGGTTCCGGTACAAAGCAAGACGTATTGAAGATCGCTGGGGTAGAGCACGCAAGCTCTATTGTTGTAACCCCATCTACGGACGATACAGCGGTGCTGTGCTGTCTATCCGTGCGAGAGCTTGCACCCAAGGCCAAGATTGTGGCGTCGGTTCGCGAGTCTGAGAATCGCCACCTGCTGCTCCAATCTGGTGCGGATTCTGTGGTCACCTCTGCTGAGACTGCCGGCCGACTATTGGGCCTAGCTACCGTGACCCCGACGGTGGTGGAGATGATGGAAGACCTGCTTTCACCTAATGAGGGCTTCTCCGTGGCCGAGCGTGCCGTGCGCGAGTTTGAGGTTGGTTCTAACCCACGCCACCTGGCAGATATCGTGCTTGCAGTCTTGCGCAATAACGAACTGCACCGAGTGGATACCGCGGACGCCTCCGCGTTGAAGCCGGGAGACCGATTGCTGTATATCAAGCACGAGATGGAACAGCCCATTGAGGTCATGGACGATGATGACGAGGACTAAATGTTCCTCCCAGTAACTCCTAGTGGCCTCGTACCGGTTACGGGGGTGGGGGAGCCGGTGCTGGTGAAAGAGGTTCCCGGGGGCGTCGGCAAGCAGGTCGTGGTGGACCTAGGCACCTTGCAGGCATGCTTGGTCTCGGAGGATAGCGCCGGGAAGCTAGGCCGTTTGGAAAGTGCAACCTTTTTTGCAGACCAGCCGGTTATCCTGCAAGCCATCGCGCTTATTCGCAACCGACGCGAACAGCGCTTTGATCCCCGGACCGGACGCCAGCTGGACTACCCGGCGCCGGGAATCGTTGGGCGCGATCCGCACGACGAGAAACGGCTGGTCTTCCCGCGCTTGGATCCCGCCGTCATTGGGCTCATTCGCCTCAGCGGTACAGACCGGATTTTGCTGGCGCGTAATCGCCGCCGCAATAGCTTCTTCTCTTTGATCGCTGGTTACGTTGAACCCGGCGAGACTGCGGAGGCAGCCTTTGCACGCGAAGCGCTCGAAGAAACCGGGCGTAGGGTGGACCATATTCGTTATTGGGGCTCGCAGGCGTGGCCGCCGAGCGGCTCGCTTATGCTGGGCTTTTGTGCACAAACGGCTGATGTCCATCCCACCTGCCATACTGATGGGGAACTGGAAGAAATCCGGTGGGTGGAGCGCGCCGAGCTGCCTGAGCTTTCGCTTCCTCGTCCGGGTTCAATTGCACACACGATGATTATGGAGTGGTATCACGGTGACTAAGCCGGATTTGTCCCTGCTGGATGAAGATCAGCTGCGCGCGGCCACGGCGCCGCGCGGGCCCGTGTGCATCTTGGCTGGCGCGGGTACGGGGAAGACCCGCACTATTACCTATCGCATCGCCAACCTGGTAGACCAGGGTTTTGTGAGCCCGCAACGCGTGTTAGCGGTGACCTTCACGGCGCGCGCAGCCGGGGAAATGCGCGATCGCCTGCGCACCATGGGCGTGGCCGGCGTACAAGCGCAGACCTTCCACGCCGCGGCGCGTCGCCAGCTGAAGTATTTCTGGCCCCAGGTAGCGGGGGACCTTCCATGGCAGCTGCTGGATAATAAATTCCCGCTGGTCGCTCGCGCGGTGCGTTCGGTGGGGTTGGATAATTCCAAGGATATGATCCGTGACGTCCTAGCGGAGATCGAGTGGGCTAAGTCCGCGCTGGTGAGCGCCGAGGATTATGAGTCTGTGATCGCCACTACGGACCGCAGCGCTCCGGCTGATCCCGCCAAGGTGGCAGAGGCCTTTCGCCGCTACGAACAATCCAAGGCCACGCCGGACATGATGCACCTGGATTTCGATGACCTGCTCATGCACATCGCGGGTGCCATTGAAAATGTGCCGGCGATTGCAGAAACCTTCCGGGAGCAGTATCGCACCTTCGTGGTAGACGAGTATCAGGACGTAACCCCACTGCAGCAGCGGGTGCTCAATGCCTGGTTGGGTGAGCGCGACGATCTCACCGTGGTGGGTGATGCAAATCAGACCATCTATTCCTTCAACGGCGCCTCTCCGGACTATCTGCTCAATTTCTCGCGCACGTACCCGGATGGGACCGTGGTCAAGTTGCAGCGTGACTACCGCTCGACGCCGCAGGTAACGGACTTGGCCAATCGGGTCATTGGCAAGGCCACAGGGCGTGCGGCTGGCACACGCTTGGAGCTGCAGGGCATGCGCGAGCCTGGTCCGGAGCCCACCTTTAAGGCCTATGAGTCTGAAGAGACTGAGGCCCAGGAGGTTGCCGGCCAGGTTCTCACACTGCTGGATCAGGGCGTGCCGGCCTCTGAGATTGCCATCCTCTACCGCATTAACGCTCAATCGGAGCAGTTTGAGCAGGCGCTTGCTGACGCCGGAGTGGTCTACCAAGTCCGTGGCGGCGAGGGCTTCTTCCGCCGCCCGGAGATCCTAGAGGCCATTCGCGTTCTCATCGCCGCGACCCGTCGTGAGGACTTGCCGGATGATCCGGTGGCAATTGCTCGCGCAGCCTTTGTCGAGTTGGGGCTAAGCGCCACCGAGCCGCAGGGCGCGCAGGCCCGCGAGCGCTGGCAATCCCTCAACGCATTGGTAGGGCTCATCGAGAAGATTGTGGAATCGGCTCCTGGCATAGATCTCAACGGGGTGTTGGGGGAACTGCGCCGGCGCTCCACCGATAAACAGGCCCCAGCTATGGAAGGCGTCACGCTAGCTACTGTGCACGCTGCCAAGGGCTTGGAATGGGATGCGGTGTTTCTCGTGGGGCTGACAGAAAAGCTCATGCCTATCAACCACGCTATCAAGGCGGGCGATGAGCAGATTGAGGAAGAACGTCGTTTGTTCTATGTCGGCATTACCCGCGCCCGCGAGCACCTCGCACTGTCGTGGGCGTTGGCGAAGACCACTGGTTCGCGAGCCTCGCGCGAGCGTACCCGCTTCCTCGATGGAATCGTACCGGCGGCCGAAGACGCCTCTGGCAAGGGGACTCGCTCGCGCCGCCCGAAACGCTGCCGCGTATGTTCAGGTCTGCTGGGAACACCGGCCGAAAAGGTTATCGGCCGCCACGAAGACTGCGAGGGAGGCGGAGATGAAGAGGTCTTTTCTGCCTTGCGCTCGTGGCGTTCCCAGGTTGCGCGCGAGGAAAAGGTGCCGGCCTATGTTATTTTTTCCGATGCCACCCTGCAGTCCATGTCGGAGGAGCTTCCTGCCGATGAGGCAGAAATGCTGTCCATCTCTGGTGTAGGCCCCAGCAACCTGGAGCGCTATGGCGCCCAAGTACTAGAGGTCATTCGTTCGGTGCGCAGCTAGCCAAGTTGGTTTTTCCGCCAAAACATACTGGGCATCGCGGATGCGCAATGATGGTGCGCTGCTGGTGGTGACCGTAGACATCGACTTCCCACTGCTGTCCAGGGCGCGGCTTCGCGGTCGGCGCTCCCGGCGGCAGTGGCCGCCCCATAAGCCGGCGAATGATCACCTGCGTATGCGCCGCGACCGCATCGAGCACCACAGCTTCTGGCGTGCGGCGCACGCGGGGTAATTGGGTGCTGATGATATTCCAGCGCGGGTCCGTATCCACGCGGGATAGGTGCGCACACAGTGGGCATGGGCCTCGGCCCTGCACGCGTACCGGGCCTATGACGCCACGATTGTCCAGTAAAGACACCGGAAGCCACGTGGTCTCCGTTCCCGCCAGCGCATTGGCGCAATCCAGCGGGCAGTGCAGCTGGTCTACGGCCAGGACCGGATACATGCCGTCGAGGTCGTGGATATAGGAAAAGATATTGTCATCCTCTAACGGGATGCGAACTTGGAATCCATCTGCCTCCAGGCGTGCGCGTAAGCCTTGCGCCAGTGCGGATTCTCCCATCAAGACAAGAGTGTCCGATTTCTCTACGGCCTCTTTATAAGGCCAAAGGATGCCATAGTCCAGTGCGTCCTCGATAAGGCTAAGCGCTGCGGCCTCATCTAGACCTGCGGCGCATAGTCTCCCAGACAAATCTTCTGGCCTCACTGGCTCGCGAGCGGTATTGAAGGCCGCCGCGACGGAAAGCGCGCTGCCCGTTTCTGCCACTCCAACGCGGGTGGCATCCATGCCAAATTGAACCACCGTTTCCTCGCGGCAAAACACTGCGCTGCCCGGCGCCAAAACTACCTGGGTGACACAAGCCCCCACGCCTATACCCCTTTCCCCGATGCATGTGGATTCCATTGCACCACAGGTACAATCACCTGTCATGTCGAGCACGCAGCCCCCCGCACCACAAACCCCAGAGGTCAAAGTCATTCGTTCCGCCAAGCGGAAGAAAACCGTGCAGGCTCGCATGGTCTCCGGGGTGCTCGAGGTACGCATCCCCGCCTGGATGTCCGCTCGCGATGAGCGCGAGGCAGTGGCGGATATGTTGGCGCGGGTAGAAAAGAAACAGGGCAGTAGCCGCCGCTCGGACGCGCAATTAGAAGAGCGTGCTCGGCGGCTTAACGCGGCTTTCTTAGACAGCCGCGCTACCATCGGCTCTGTTCGTTGGGTAAGCAATCAAAATACGCGGTGGGGTAGCTGTACTACCTCCACCGCGGATATTCGGCTGAGCGACCGGCTACAACACGTGCCGGACTATGTGCTGGATTCGGTGATCATTCACGAGCTCACCCACACCTTCATCCCGCGCCATGGGCGGGATTTTTGGCACTGGGCGGACAGGGCGCCCCACGCTGAGCGGGCGAAGGGCTATCTTGAGGCCTACCAGCGCTGGGGCTGTTAGTTCTCGTCGTCCTCGTTGCCCTTTTCTTTCTGCTCATCTTGGCCATCGGCCTCGCCGGTTTCATCGTCCTGAGCAGCAGAGGAATCCTCACCGTTTTTGAGCATTTCCTCCAGCTTGGCAAACTCTTCCTCAAAGCCCTCATCAGGGCCGTCATCCAATAGGGAGTCGATAAAGGCGGCAGGGTTATCTAGGTGCTCTGCAGTTGGCAGGAAGTCCGGGTGGTCCCACGCCTTATCGCGCTTTTCCGCACCCACGGCAACGGTGGCGCGGCGCCACAACTCAGCGGCCTCAGAAACCTTGGGGGCGTTGAGCTCGATACCAACGACCTTGCTGAAGGCGTTTTCGGCAGAACCACCAGTGCTACGGCGGTGCGCCCATGCCTGGGTTAGCTTCGAGGTGGATGGGATGCGCTCGCCCAGTGCCTCTGTGACGACGTGCTCGGCCCAGCCTTCCACCAATGCCAGTAGGGTTTCTAGGCGAGAGGCTGCCGCAGTGTTCTTGGACGTGATGCGTGGGGAGAGGTCCATGCCCTGCAGCTTGCTCATCGCATCCTGGATTGCTTGCGGATCGCCGGACTCTAGGTTGAGCTCGCGGGTGACTTCCTCCAAGTGGGAGGTGTCAATGACCAGACCGATGGCATATTCCTCCACAGAGGAGACGATGCGCTCTACCAACCACGGCACGTGCTTGAACAGGCGCTGCCGCGCGGCCTCGCGCGCTGCAATATAGACCAGCACCTCTTGGCCAGGAATATTGAGCTCCCGGGCGACCTTCTGAATGGTCTGTGGCAATAGTGCCACGGTATTGGCCGGGGCGATGGGAAGACCGAAATCAGAGCCGGTCAACGCCTGCGCAGCCAAATCACCCAAGGCGTGACCGAGCTGCATGCCAAAGTTCATGCCAGACATCTGACTCATCATCTTGGTCATCGGGCCCATCATCTCGCGGGCTTCTTCCGGCATCGATTCCATCTGGGCATCATTCATATGCTCCGCCACCGGAGTGACCATGCGCTGCCAGGCCGGCATGGTTTCTTCCAACCACTGCTTGGAATCCCACGCCTTGGCCGTGCCGGAGGCGGTGGGCAGGTAGGTGGCGTCATCGAGCCACAGCTCCGCTAGGCGGACGGATTCCTCCACTGCCTTGGTATCGTCCGCGCTCACACCCTTTGACTGGGAGATTTGCTGCAGGGCGATGCGCTTGGCCATGTCATAGTTAACAGGGCCGGAATTTTCCGGCGAGTTCATAGAAGAGCCCATGCCGGACAGCATCTGACCGAACTGGTTCAGCATGTCACCGAGGCCGCCACCATTAGCGCCGCCGAATGCGCCGAACGGGTTCTGGTCACGACGTCCGTCATTATCGTCGTCATCATTATTGGGGAAAGAAAAACCGAATCCGTTGCTCATGCGTCCTAATCTACCGACACCATCCGGCTAGTTTCCATGATCCCTGCTACGCTGACAGCGAACACGACGGCAAAGGTTGTAGGGTAGTGATTCGTGAATTCTCCTGCTAGCCGTCGCGTCCGCACCATCGCCTGGGGTGCTATCCCCGTCGTCTTAACCGGTGCGTTGGTATCGCTTGACCATATTCCCGGCACCGATGTGTCTTTGACCGTCCCCTATGCTGCCGAAGGCCCAGGCCCCACGGTAGACACATTGGGGGAGGTAGACGGCACCCAGGTCGTTGACGTTCAAGCCCCGAAAACCTATGACACGGATGGTCACCTCAACATGACTACGGTCTCCGTGCGTACCAATATGACCTTGGCCCAGGCGCTGGGACGCTGGATGATGACCGATGACACCATCGTGCCCATCGATACCGTCATCCCACAGAACATGAGCGATAAAGAAGTAGAAGAGTCCAATAAGCAGGCCTTTACTCAGTCCGAGTCCGCAGCGACTCTGGCAGCCATGGACTACCTGCATTTGCCGGTAAAGATCTCCATCGCAGAGGTGCTGGATAAGGGTGCTGCGCAGGGCAAACTGAAAAAAGATGATGTCATTACCGCCGTGGCGGGCAAGGAAGTCTCGGAGCCGGGTGAAGTTCAAGACATCATCAAGGAAAAGAGCCCCGGCGATAAGGTCACGATGACCGTGGAGCGTGGCGGCAAAAAGCACGAAGAAGAAATAGAGCTAGGGGAAAACCCCCACCAGAAGGGGCAGGCGATGCTGGGCATCGCCATGCTCTCGGTCCCTAAAGACGATATAGAGGTCACATACAACCTGCAGGATATCGGTGGTCCATCCGCTGGCATGATGTTTACCCTGGCGGTCATCGATAAGCTCAGCGAAGAAGACCTCACGGGCGGCAAATTTGTGGCCGGCACCGGCACCATTCAAGAAGATGGCAAGGTGGGCCCCATCGGCGGCATCCAACATAAAATCGCCGCCGCCCACGCAGCCGGCGCGGAACTCTTCCTGGCGCCACAAGATAATTGCTCCGAAGCCGCCGCGAGCGACCACGGGGACATGCCCATCGCGGAAGTGTCCAACCTGGATGAAGCGGTATCCACGATGAAAGACTTCGCGGACGGCAAGGAAATTAAAACCTGCCAATAAGCGGCCTACTTAGCTAGGCCCAGTTCCTTGATCTTCTCTTCCGGATCTTCCTGGTCTGAGGAGATCATCTGCTGCATGACCATGCCTTCTTTATTGTCCACCACGGTAATAACCGCCGTGGTGCCCAGCGTGGACCAGCCCACAACGCGGTCGCCGCTATCCTCAATGACCTGCGAGCTGCGCAGCTCAGTAAGCACCTGCGTGGTCTGCTTTGCCTTGGAGTGTGAGCGGAAGAACTGGAACTGGCCTACCTTCGGCCCAGAGCAGTTATACGAGTCATCCCCGCCCGTGGAATCGCAGCGATCGAAGTGCGCGAAAAGCTCTTGCGGTGCCACGGGCGCGAAGATGTCATAGGCCTTGGACACAGACTTTTCCAATTTTTCGCTCCCAGGCTCTGTGCTTTCCGACGCCGCCTCCGAGCTCGCCGCCGCACTCGACTCGACGCTGGACTCGGCGGTGGACTTAGAGCTGGATGCGGTGCTGGTTTCCTCAGTGGCATCCGCCGCAGTGGGAGCGGACTCGGCGCTGGCAGTGGTGGTATCTACGGGGGCGTCGGCAGGCGCGGCATCATCCGAGGAACAGCCGGCAGCGCTCACGCCTACCCCCAGCAGGAGTGCTGCTGCGGTAGCGCGGGTAGCGGTCAGGCGAGTGAGAGTAAAGCGTCGCACGGTAGGAAACTGCTCCTTAGTCGCAAGCGAGAATTGTCTTTCCAGTCTAATCTAGTTCATCCGGGTCCTGGCTCAGCCCATAGCGCAGGGCCGCGATAATCCCGGGTGCTACCTGGGGGCCGCCGCGCAGCTGGATGTCATCCTCCGCGAATGGCCCGGCTGCTTCCAACTCCTCTTCGGTGGGGCGCAGCTGCAGCAATGTGGTTTCAATCCCTTCCTCACGCAGCGCACCGGAAAACAGGCGCGCCGGGCGAGGGGAGGGGTCCTCGCTGGAGGTATCGCGGAACCTAATCTCTTGGGCCAGGATGACGCCGGCCACCTCCCGCGGCCAAGCCAAGCGGGAGACATAGTCGGCCAACTGCTCAGAACCGGGCTCAATGTTTTCAGGCACATTATCCTGCACGATAAGGGTAAGCGGCGCCGCATCTTCCTCATCGAGGGCGGCAAGCTGGTCTGCTACTAAGTGGGTAGGAACGAGCGCGAAGATAGTGGGGCGGGCGTCCCAGCCCTCTGCATGGACGAATTCCACGGCTTCGGTCATCGCGCGGTTTAAAGCTGGCTGTGATAATTCGGGGGAACTCATAAACATCCTTATTCGTTATCTGTGTATTGCTTCCTTAAGCTGGAAGAAGTCTACAGGTTTTAAATTCGCACTATTTGATTGGAGCTGGCGTTGTCCTTAGGATCATCCACACCAGCCGCCCCGTTGAAGCGGCCCCCGCGGGTCGCGACAATCATTGCGGCCATCATTGCCCTCCTTTTGTTCATCGGCTCCATGTTTGTGGGCCTGTACACGGATTGGAGGTGGTTTGGTGCGATTGAATACCGGAACGTCTTCACCACCGCGATTATTGCGCGGATAGTGCTCTTTATCATCTTCGGCTTCATCGCCGCTGCCGTGGTGTGGGCCGCGGGCCTCTTTGCCTGGCGCGGGCGTCCGGATTCGCTCGACCTTGGGGACTTGAACTCGCCGGTGTATCAGTACCGCAAGTCCATTGAAAAGTCTATGGGCGTCTTCTTCAAGGTCATCCCCGCCATCGTGGGCATCATTGCCGGTTTCATCGGCCAGGCTAATTGGCGCACGGTCCTGCTATTTTTAAACGGCCAGGAATTCGGCCAACAGGACGCCCAGTTCCACCACGACCTAGGTTTCTATGCCTTCACGTTGCCGGTTTTGAAGATGGTGGTCAGCACCCTATCTATCCTGTTGATTTTGGCGTTCCTCATCGCGCTTTTCGGTCACTATGTGCTGGGTGGCATCCGCATTGGCAATAAGGCCGCAGGAGTTCGCGGCTCCATTTCCCACTCGGCTCGCCTGCAGCTGGCGATTACTGCCGGCCTGTGGATGGTTGTTCAGGTCATCGGCTACTGGTTGGATCGCTACGAGCTCCTATATGCCCAGCACGATCTCTTTACCGGTGGTTCCTATACCGATATTCATGCCTACCTACCGGCGAAAATCATCTTGATGATCATCGGCGTCTTTGTGGCGGTGGCATTGTTTATGGCCATCGTCATTAAGGACCTGCGCATCCCGGGTCTGGCCGTGGTGTTGATGCTGCTGTCCTCGCTGGTTATCGGCCAGGCATGGCCGCTGCTGATGGAACGTTTTTCCGTGCAGCCAAACCGTCAGGCAAAGGAAGAAGAATCCATCGCCCGCAATATTGAGGCCACGCGCTATGCCTATGGGCTTACCGATGACCACGTCACCTATGAAGACAACTGGGGTGGGGACGAGGTCTCTGATGACAAGGTGGCTTCTGATAACGCCACCATCAATAACCTCCGCCTGCTGGATCCGGAGATTCTTTCTCCTACCTTCACCCAGATGCAGCAGCTGAAGAATTTCTACGGCTTCCCAGAGACGCTATCGATGGACCGCTATGAGATCGATGGTAAGAAGCGTGACTTCGTCGTTGCTGCGCGCGAGCTGGATCCAAATGAGTTGCGGGAGAATCAGTCCGACTGGATTAACCGTCATACCGTCTACACCCACGGCAATGGCTTTGTGGCAGCGCAGGCCAATAAGGTCGATGAGGTAGCCCGCGATGCGGGCTCTGCCCGCGGAGGCTTCCCCATCTTTACCGTTTCTGATCTGCAGACCCAGGCCGGTGAGTCGGAGGGCGAAGGCGAAACCCAGGACGCCGAGAAGTCTCTGGGCATCAAGGTAGACCAGCCGCGCATCTACTATGGCCCGGTTATTGCTGGCGCTGCCGATGGCATGGATTACGCCATTACCGGCAAGACTGGCGATAACCCGGTGGAATATGACACCGATAGCTCCACCTATACCTATGACGGCAAGGGCGGCGTCGGCATTGGCAATATCTTCGACCGCACTATGTACGCCGCCAAGTACCGCGAGCTGAACTTCTTGCTTTCTGACCGCGTCGGCAGCGAGTCAAAGCTCCTCTACGACCGCGACCCGCGCGAGCGCGTGGAAAAGGTTGCTCCGTGGCTGACCACCGATTCTGCTACCTACCCGGCCGTGGTGGATGGCCGCCTGAAGTGGATCGTCGATGGCTATACCACTTTGGAGTCCTTGCCTTATTCCCAGCGCGCTTCGCTTTCCGACGCCACCCAGGACACCCTCAATCCTGATGGCACGACCCAACGCCTTGTCAATGACAAAGTGGGCTATATCCGTAACTCGGTAAAGGCCACCGTCGATGCCTATGACGGCAGCGTGGATCTCTACGAGTTCGATAAGAATGACCCAGTGCTCAAGGCTTGGGAGGGAGTCTTCCCGGACGTCGTCAAGCCAGAGGCGGAAATCTCCGATGAGCTACGTCAGCACTTCCGCTATCCGGAAGATATGTTCAAGGTGCAGCGTGACCTGCTGGCGCGCTACCACGTGGATGACCCGAATGTATTCTTCAACAACGATGCCTTCTGGTCCGTGCCGAATGACCCCACTGCGGAGGAATCCCGTCAGCTCAACCAGCCGCCTTACTACGTGATGGCCGCAGATCCAGAGACCGGCAAGCCCAGCTTCCAGCTGACGACCTCTTATCGCGGCTTGAACCGCGAGTTCCTGTCCGCACACATGGCTGTCTCCTCCGATCCGGAAACTTATGGCGATATCACCGTGCGGGTGCTGCCGACCAATACGCAGACTCAGGGCCCGAAGCAGGCGCAGGATGCGATGATGTCTTCTGACCAGGTCGCCCGAGACCGCACCCTGTGGGAAGGCACTAACGACTTGCACAACGGTAACCTGCTGGCCCTGCCAGTAGGTGATGGCGAAATCCTGTACCTTGAGCCGATTTACTCGCAGCGCAAGGACCAGGCCTCTGCCTTCCCGAAGCTGCTGCGCGTACTCGTGTCCTATAAGGGCCGCGTAGGCTACGCCCCCACTATCGGTGATGCCCTTGAGCAAGTTGGAATCGATGCCAAGGCCGCTCAGAATATTGAGGAAGTCGACGGCGATTCTGGCGAAAAGACCGACACCAAGGACGACAAGAATAAGAAGGATGCCAAGGAAGATAAGCAGTCGGCCCCAGCCTCCGCTCCTTCCTCTTCCGACCAGGCAGGCGCCATCGATGACATCAACAAGGCTTTGAAGGGCCTAGAGGATGCTCGCGATGGTTCCTTCGAGGAATACGGCCGCGCCCTGGATGAACTCGATAAGGCAGTTGAGTCTTATCAGAAGACGGAAAAGTAGTTCTTTCACTCTTTAAAAGCGGCGATTAAGGCACCTGCCCAGCGGATTTGGGTAGGTGCCTTTCCCTATGTATAGTTACATGAGTCGCCAGGACAGAGCGAATACACTTAGTGTTAACGTACTGTTCAAGCGCAGATGATGGAAGTCATCTCGACGCGGGGTGGAGCAGCTCGGTAGCTCGCTGGGCTCATAACCCAGAGGTCGTAGGTTCGAATCCTGCCCCCGCTACCAACTTCTAGGCCCTCATCGGTTCGCCGGTGAGGGTCGTTTTTGTTTTCTGATCTCCACCAGCAGGCGCATTTGTCTAGTGCAAGCCCGTTTTGTCTATGCCTGCCGCAATTCTCGTCAGAACGTGGCTGCAATGCACGTTTCGCTTCCGCCGCTGGAATGGGATGCCCCCGACAAAGTTTATCGTGCATGCTTCCCAACTTTCTGGAACCCTAGAGGGGAGAAGATAGATCTATTTAAAGGAGTACGTAGTAATGGCGAATAACCTAGGCCACGAGGTTGACTTGGATCGCAATGACTATAAGTACCTAGCGTCTGAAGACACCGCGTCTTCGTCGGCTAAGGCTAATAAGTCCGCGCATTCCGGCGCTGGAGCTGCCGCTGCGGGTGCCGGCGTTGCAGCGGCAGGCGCCGCGGGTGCTGCCGGTCTGTCCAAGCCGGTCGGAAACCCATCTGTGGACAACAATGAGTCCGCCGCAAGCAAGTATGAGCCGCAGAGCCACGTCGTTGCTGGTGCGGAGGAAGAACATGTGGGTAAGGCTGCTGAGCAGCCAGATCTGCAGGAGAAGCTGGATGAGGATAACTCTGACTACGTGCCGAGCCAGCACATCGTAGGTGGGGCGAAGGAAGAGCATATTGGTTCCGCTCCGCAGCAGCCGGATCTGCAGGAGAAGCTGGATGAGGATAACTCGGACTACGCGCCCAGCCAGCACATCGTAGGCGGTGCGAAGGAAGAGCACATTGGTTCCGCCCCGCAGCAGCCGGACCTGCAGGAAAAGCTGGATGAGGACAATTCGGACTACGCGCCCAGCCAGCACATCGTGGGCGAAGCACACGAAGAGCGCATTGCAACTGCACCGAACCAAGACAACGTCAACGGTCAGCAGTCCTCTGAGCGCCTAGATCAGCTAAAGGATAAGGCGTCCGAGGCAGGTAGCGCCGTAGGTGATGCCTTCCAGCGTGCTAAAGGCTTCGTGGAGGACAAGGCGCATGAGTACCAGGAGGAGTCCACGAAGAAGGGTGGCTTCTTTGACCGCGTTAAGGGCGCTGTGCGCGATGCACGCGAGTCCATTGAGGACAAGCGCAAGAATTAACCAGCGCCGAGTTTAAGCCGCTTTCCCCGGGCTGGGGAGGCGGCTTTAGTCGTATATACAATCCTGCTATTCGTCCAAGGCGTGGAGATAAAGCCTGCTGATAAGCAGGCGCCTCGGCACGTCCACAAGGGGGCGCAGGAAGGGGAGGAAGGGCTCTGAGGCGGCGTCGATAAGCAACACCGTGCGACCATCGCGCAGGCGCTCTAGGGTGAAGGTCTCTTCGCCGCGCTCGAGGTGTCCAGGGAGGGTGCCATAGGTGAATCCGCAGCGGCCATCCTCATGGAAGACATCGACTACGCGGCAGTGAAAATCCCATGGACCCAAGCCGAGGGTGACCTCCGCGCCCAGCTCCACTACCTCATGGGTCGGGCGGACACGGAAAAGACCGCTGCGTTGTACTGACCAGCGGAAAAGTCGGTGTGCGGCGGCGTCAAAGTCAGCATCGATAACCCGCGACATATGCAGCTGTGGAAAGTCGGAGACATCAGAATAGGACAGCGGTGTGGGCATGTTCTCCATGATAGGGGAGGGGTGATCACCCCCGAAGTCTGGAAGAAATATAACGGCTTGGACACAGTCACAAGAGTTTGCTGTTTCCACAATTCTTTCGTGCCACTATCGAGCTTGCACGATGTTGACAACTGAAAGTAGGTACCTTGATGCTTCGCATTCCGCACCTTAAGAAAGTTCTGGTGGGCTCGGCTTTCGCTGGTGCGTTTTTTCTGGGTTCCCCGGCCGCAGGCGCCCAGGAATTGCCCCAACCGGATTTCGACTCCGCAGGGATTATTAACCAGGTCCGCGATGGCCTGGCGGAGGTTGGTATCCAGACCCCGCAGGTGGATAAGAACGTCACCGATGCAGTAGATGCTTCTGTACGCAATGCGCAGGACGTGGCACAGCAGCATGCGCAGTACGCGGAACCGCTGACCAACCCGAATCCCATCGGCCTAGCGGAGCAGGCTACCCAGCCGGAGTTTAAACCGCAGGGCACCGATCCGAACTATAAGTGGAAAAACGATGGCTTTTCCAAGGTAGCCGCGGGCAAGCCACAGGCTGATTACGTCCTGCACCGGGTGCCGGGTTCCATGTTTGATGCCCCACGCATTCCAGAAGAGTCTGTTGCAGCCATGAATCAGGGTGAGTCCCTCTATGGTCCAGGCACCCCGCTCTACGTCAATGACAAGACGATGTGCACTCTGACCGCGGCAGGCAACGATAATGGTGGCCGCAAGGTGGGGCTGACCGCTGGCCACTGCGGCAATGTGGGCGATTCAGTTACCTCCGCTGATTCGGAGCAAATCGGACCGACGGGCACCGTGGTGTCCAAGAATGAGGATCTGGACTATGCCGTTATTGAGTTTGGTTCCAAGGCTAAGGTGTCCCGTTCCTACAATGGCGTAACCGTCAATGAACTAGGCGGTGGCGTCAAACCAGGGCAGCAGGTGTGCAAGCAGGGCGTTGCCACCGGCAAGACCTGTGGCATTACCTATCAGCAGGCAAAGAAGATTCAGGTAAACCAAGTTTGCGCCATGATGGGTGATTCTGGTGCGCCGTTGCTAGTCAATGGCCGCCTCATTGGTTCCATTTCCGGTGGATTCCTGCCGGTGAATTTCCCGTGCCGTACTCCATTGCAGGGGCCGGTTCATAACCCGACTGCTGCCACCAATATGGATGCGGTCTTGGCGGATATGAACCGCCGCGGCGGCGTAGGCGCTGGTTTCACGCTGCCTGAAGACTAGTTGTACTGAGCCATTCGCCCGCTCCCCAGCTCGGGGAGCGGGCTTTTTACGTCCCTGCCCGGTGCTGATAATCACAACTAATCAGCTCTTGTGTGAAAAGCTTAAGCGGACTAAGGTTAGCCTTATCTAGTAGCTACTTGGGTGTGGCTAATATCACCGGCATGGTCCGGTCAGAGAGAACCGAGGTAACCGCGCGATGTTGCAGCTGTCCCTATTGTCCCGCACCCGGCGCCAACCGGGGTGCGAAAAATCCGAGTGTATGCGCGCCGATCAGGCGCCGGTGGACGCTTTGGTGGAACTTCCTGAGTGCTGCTTGCAGCACGCCATCGACGAGCAGCCGGCGTTGGCGCTGCGCTTGCGGGAATTAGGTTTCCGCCCAGGTGTGCGCGTACAGATTGGCCGCAAGGTAGCCGGCGGTGCGCGCCTAGTTACCGTGGGCACCGCCCACTATGCGGTGGATGTGGCTACCCTTCGCCAGCTCGAAGTCATCCCGGTGGCAGCATAATGGCACGAAAAACCGCCGCGCCGAGCTGCCATTCCACCTCCGCCATGCGCATTGCGAAGGAGGGAACGCCGGTCCTCGCATTGGTAGGGGCTCCAAATTCCGGCAAATCTACCTTGTTCAATGCGCTAACCGGAGCGAAGGTGCAGACCGGAAACTGGCCGGGTACCTCCGTTGAGATAAGCCGTGGCTTGTGGAATGCGCAGCCAGAGGTCTTTGACATCATTGATCTTCCTGGTGCTTATTCATTGGATCCCATGAGCCCAGACGAGGAATTTACCCGCGATATGCTCGTGGAGGCTCCGCCGTGTGAGCGCCCCGATGTGGTTGTGGTGCTCGTGGATGCCACTGCGCCGGCGCGCGGACTGAACCTCGCTTTCCAGATTGCGGAGCACCCGTATCGGGTAGTGATTGGGGTGACCAAGGAGGACATCGCTAAGCAGCAGGGCATAAGCATCGATACGTTCGCGCTTTCACACGAGGTGGGCATACCGGTAGTCAGCGTTAACGGCCGGCGGCGCGAAAACTTGGACGCGCTCGAGCGCGAGGTTGCCCGTGCAATGCACACTGAGCCGCGGACCATCCGGCCCAATGCCGACTTAGACCAGCGCTTTGTGGATCTGGACGCGGCGGAAAAGGTTGCCGTTTCACGGACGGATACTGGCGAACCGCTCAGCCACCGCGTGGACCGCCTAGTCTTGCACCCAGTGGTGGGGCCGATTCTGTTTCTGGCGGTGATGTGGGCGGTCTTCTTCATCACCACTACTGTCGCGGGTCCACTACAGGACGGATTAGAAGCATTCATCACCGGCCCCGTTTCCGCCGCTGCGCGCAGTATCCTCCCGGATAACTGGCTGCTCACAGGCTTGTTGGTTGATGGTCTCATCGGTGGCGTAGGCATGGTGCTCACCTTCGCGCCGCTTCTCGCGCTGATGTTTTTGTGCTTGGCGGTGCTGGAGGATTCCGGCTATATGGCGCGCGCGGCCGTGGTCACTGACCGCGTGATGCGTGCCATCGGCCTGCCGGGTAAGGCTTTTATCCCCATCGTGGTGGGCTATGGCTGCAATGTACCGGCTATCTCAGCCACGCGCGTGCTTGGCGACGTCCGCCACCGCATCCTCACCTGCCTGCTTATTCCCTTTACTTCATGCTCTGCGCGTCTGATCGTATTTATGATGCTGGCACAGGTATTTTTCCCTGCTCATGCCGGTTCCGCGGTATTTGCCATGTACGTGCTGTCCATCGCTTTGGTGGTGTTGGTAGGCCTGGCGCTGCGCCGCACGGTGTGGCGGGCCATGCCGGCCGAAGCCCTCGTTATCGACCTTCCGGCCTATCAGCTGCCCACGTTTAGACTCACCATCTCAGTAATGTGGGTGCGCCTCAAGGGCTTCTTGCATACCGCCGGCGGCATCATCGTGGCCACGGTGGTAGTCATCTGGCTGCTCATGTCCATCCCGGTCACCGGCGGGCACTCCTTTAACGAAGAGGCAGTGCCGCCACAGGATTCCGCCTATGGGGCTGTTGCTCAGGCAATGTCTCCCGTCTTTGCCCCGGCAGGCTTTGATTCTTGGTCGCTGACCGGCCCCTTGGTCACTGGATTCGTGGCGAAGGAAACCCTCATTTCTACGTGGGCACAGACCTACGCGGTCGAAGACGTCACTGACGATGCACCGGAAGAGCAAGCAGAATCCCCACTGGCCAGCCATATCCGCGCTGATTTTGATGCGGCCTCTGGCGGGCACGGACTCGCGGCAGTATGGGCGTACATGGTATTCCTGCTGGCCTACACCCCGTGCGTAGCCACGGTAGCCGCGCAGCGGCGAGAAATAGGTTGGAAGTGGACACTCATCGGCTTCGCCCTACAACTCGGCTCCGCCTGGATCCTCGCGGTGGGAGTTTTCCAAGTCCTCAAGGGTTTCCTATGAGCCCCACGGAGCAGGTCAAAGAGGCCATTAAACAGGGCAAATCCAACCTGGCTGACATTGCAAAAGCTACTGGGTTAGGGCAGGGGACCGTGGAAATCATCCTCGCCCACCTCGAACGCACGGCGGAGCTGGTGCGAGAATCGCTCAACTCGTGCCCCACCGGCGGCTGCGGCAGTTGCGCGCAGGCGGGTGGTTGTTCCGGTGCAGCTACCGAGCACCGCGGCCCGGTAGTGCTCCAGCTGCGGAGAAGACCCTAGCCCTGTAGCGCGGCGAGGGCGTGCTTATGCAGCAGTCCGTTGGAGGCTACGCCGGATCCGCCATGCGGGCCGGGGTTTCCTTCAAGGTCAGTGAAGGTACCGCCGGCCTCGGTCACGATGAGCGAGGGCGCAGCGAGGTCCCACAGGGAAACCTCCGGTTCGGCGGCGATATCTACTGCGCCTTCGGCGACGAGGCAATAGGACCAGAAGTCTCCGTAGCCGCGCAGGCGCCACGTTTTATCCGTTAGCGCGAGGAATTTATCGCGCAGGCCGCGCTCAGCCCATCCGGTAAGCGAGCTCATCGCCAGCGAAGAATCGGAGAGATTTTCTACGTGGGAAACGCTCAGGCGTTTCGGCTCGCCGCCAAAAACGCGGAAGGCACCAGCGCCTTTGGCCGCGTACCAGCGGCGGCGCAGGGCGGGAGCGGAGACGACAGATACCACCGGTTCGCCGTCTTCCAAGAGGGAAATGAGCGTGGCCCATACGGGCACGCCACGCACGAAGTTCTTGGTGCCGTCGATGGGATCGATGACCCACTGGCGGCCCTTATAACAGGCCTCGCCGCCGTATTCCTCGCCCAGCACCTCATCGCGCGGGCGGGAGCGCTTGAGGGATTCGCGGATGTGCTTCTCACAGGTGAGGTCCGCATCCGATACGGGAGACATATCCGGCTTTTCCTTAACGGAAAGATCCGAGGCCTCGAAACGATGCATGGTTACTACATCGGCATGGCCCGCCAGCTCGAGCGCGAGGCCCAAGTCTTCTTTGAACTTACCCACGGAGCCAATCCTCCATCTGATCCACTACCAATTTATTGCCGGCGAGGCACCATTCGACACCGCCGGCTTCTACCTTGCGGGCGGCACCACCGGCTGCTTCAACGAGAGCTTTGCCGGGGAACCAATCCCAATCCGCGACCGAATGCTGCATCCATGCGCCCCACGTGCCATCGGCTACGGAGGACAGGTCAACAGAACCGGCACCGAGCATACGGACTGTAGCAAAGTTTTCCGCCACGCGCTGCCATGCCCCGCGGATATCCCCATCCATCAGCGAGGTCGGGTGCAAATAGGTAGATAGCGAAATCTGCTTGGCCGGCTGAGCCGCAAGGCGGGAAACTTCCTTACCGTCCAGGGAAGTGGGGTAGTCACGGCCACCGAACCACGTATAACCCATGGCGGGGCGGTGGACAGCACCAAGGGTGATCCCGGTGGCGTCGGCAAGCGCGAGGGCAGAGCACCAATAATCGGAGCCGGAAGAGAAATTGTAGGTGCCATCGACTGGGTCAATGACCCAGGTGCGGCCGGATTGGGACTCGCGGGCGGCGCCCTCCTCACCCAGGATGCCGTCCTCCGGGCGCACGGCCTCGAGCACGCCCGCGACGAAGCGCTCGGCCGCGCGGTCTGCATCCGTGACAACGTCCGAGATGGAAGTCTTTTGCTCCACGTCCACGCCCATCTCACGCAGGCGCCACGCTAGGCGTCCGGCGTTATAGACGAGGGCTTGCGCAAGGTGCGCATCCCCGTCATTCGCATGCGCGACAATAAAGGTCTTGATGACCGCGTCGATCATCTCCTGCAAGCTCGGCTTTTGATCCATGCCCACCATTGTCACCCTAAACGCGGCCGATGGCTAATTGTGATGGCCGGGTGGGTAGGATTGGGGCCTATGCGTCCCGAAGTAACAGCACGGCTCAAGCAACTAGAATCCACCCTGACCACCATTGAGAAGGTCATGGACCCAGAGGCTTTGGCTGCCCGCATTCGGGAACTAGAGGCCCAGGCCGGGGATCCATCCCTGTGGGACGACCCCGTACATGCCCAAAAGGTCACCTCTGAGCTTTCCGCAGCGCAGGCGAAGGTTCGCAAGCTAGAAGCGCTGCGCGGGCGTCTCGAGGACATGCCCGTCATGTACGAACTTGCGGAAGAGGAAGGGGATTCTTCCCTAGCAGACGAGGAGCTCGATTCCCTGGAATCTGCCATCGAATCCCTAGAGGTGACCACCATGCTTTCCGGTGAGTATGACCCGCGTGAGGCGGTTATCAATATTCGTTCTGGTGCCGGCGGTGTGGATGCGGCGGACTGGGCTGAAATGCTTATGCGCATGTATACCCGCTGGGCAGAAAAGCACGGCCACAAGGTGGATGTATATGACATCTCTTACGCGGAAGAAGCGGGCATCAAGTCCGCGACCTTTGTGGTCCATGGTGAATACATGTATGGCCAGCTTTCCGTGGAGCAGGGAGCACACCGCCTAGTGCGCATCTCGCCCTTTGATAATCAAGGCCGGCGCCAGACCTCCTTCGCCGAGGTAGAAGTCCTGCCGGTGGTGGAACAAACGGACCACATCGATATCCCAGATAGCGAAGTGCGCGTCGATGTTTATCGTTCTTCGGGCCCTGGCGGACAGTCCGTCAACACCACCGACTCCGCGGTGCGCCTGACCCACATTCCCACCGGAATCGTGGTCACCTGCCAGAACGAAAAGTCGCAGATTCAAAATAAGGCCTCGGCTATGCGCGTGCTGCAGGCAAAGCTCTTGGAGCGCAAGCGCCAAGAGGAGCAGGCCGAGCTTGACGCGCTGGGCGCTGGTGGTAACGCCTCCTGGGGCAATCAGATGCGCTCCTACGTGTTGCACCCGTACCAGATGGTCAAAGACCTGCGCACCAACTTTGAGGTGGGTGATCCCTCCAAGGTGCTCGATGGCGATATCGATGGCTTCCTTGAATCCGGCATCCGCTGGCGCATGCAGCAAGAGCAGGACTAGTTAGGAAAACAACGAAGGCCGAACTGAGAGGATTGTCTCTGCAGTTCGGCCTTTACCTTGAGCTCGCGGCGAAATCTTATGCGGGGAAGTGCATCGGTGCACCTGGTCCCAGCGGGATGCCGATGAGGTACCAGATAACGAAGAAGATGAACCAGCCCACCAGCATGCACAGCGAGTAGGGCAGGGCGAGCGACATCAAGGTACCCACACCCGCGTGCTTGTAGTATCGCTGCAGGAAGGTCAACGCCAAGGCGAAATAGGGCGACATTGGGGTGATGATATTCGTCGGTGAGTCACCGATACGGAAGAGCATCTGGGAGACCTCGGGTGAGACGCCAACATACATCATCATCGGTACGATGACCGGGGCCATAAGCGCCCATTGGGCAGAGCCGGAGGTAATGAATAGGTTGAGCAGTGCCACCATGGCGACCAGCGCGGCGAACATGAGCAACGGCGGCAGCGACCAGTGCTGGAGTAGCTCGGAGCCCTTAATAGCGGTCCATACGCCGAGGTTGGACCACTCGAACCAAGCGAGGAACTGGGCGACGGCGAAAAAGAGGACCAGCATGGGAACGAGAGTCTCGATACCCTTGGCCATAAACGTCGGCACGTCAGCAAAGGACTTCACGGTGCCAGCCGCCAAGCCATAGGCAATGCCGCACACCAAGAAGGCCAAGGCAATGGGCACCGCGATGGCGCTGATGAGCGGCGACTCCATAAAGCTGTCTTCTTGGCTCGCCAGCGGGGAACCAGGGATAAACAGCAGGGCGAAGAAGGCGGCGAGGAAGATCACCAGGGTGACGCCGGAAGCTATCAAACCACGCTGTTCATTGGGTTTGATGCGCATGGCCTCTTCATCATCCGTGAAGTCGTATTCTTCCTCTTCCCCTTCCTTGGTGGAAGAGCTGCCAGCGGCTTTGGAAAAGGAGACTTCCTCGTAATTGATGTGGTCGTGGTCTACCAATTCGCGGGCCTTTTTCACCATGAGGAATTCCGTGACCGCGGTAATGATGAGCGAAAGCACCACGGCGGAAGGGATGACGAAGAAGATATTCGCCAGCGGGCTGACCTCATACTCGGCATCGACGAACTGCGCGGCTGGAGTAGAAATACCAGCCAGCAGGAGGTCGGTGATATTGAGAATCAGCGAGGCATTAAATCCGGCTGACGAGGCGGCAAAGGCCACCATTGCACCCACGATGGGGGAGCGGCCCACCGCGTGGAAGGCCATGGCTCCCAGCGGAATGAGGATGACGTAGATGGCATCGGAGGCCACAGAGCCGGTCACACCGGCCAACGCCACGACGAAGGTAAGCATCTTGGCACTGACCTTGGTGACCATGCCGCGCACCAAGGCGGAAAGCAGGCCGGACTGCTCCGCTACGGCCACGCCGAGCATCACTGCAAGGATGACGCCGAGCGGTGGGAAACTGGTGAAGTTTTCCACCGCGTCCGTAACCATGCGCGAGATATTCTCGGTGGTCAGCAGCGATTGCACCTCAATGGTCTCGCCGGTTTTGGGATCCTCGGCGGTCATGCCAATGAGGTGCCCCAGCCAGGATGTCACAGCAACGATTGCCGCGAGGATGACGAAGAGCCAGAACGGATCCGGCAGCTTATTGCCAATCTTTTCTACAGTGCCCAGGAAGCCGCTTGCAGAACGTGGTTTTTCTTTAGTTTCGGGTTCGGCCATAGTATCGGCACTTTCTGTCGATTGGGTCGGAACAAATTAGTGTCTTAGACCACATTACTTAAATATAGTTCACAGCGCGGTGTCAACTTTGGTTGCTACAGTGATTCGCGTGATTAGATTCGACAACGTGACTAAGGCCTACTCCGCCGAGTCCCGCCCAGCGCTCGATGGGGTGTCTTTCGAGATTGCGGATGGTGAATTCGCTTTCCTGATCGGTCCATCCGGTTCCGGTAAGTCCACCTTCTTGGAGCTGATGGTGCGCTATAGCAACGTAACTGAAGGCGATATTTACTTTGATGATTTCCACGTCAATGAGCTTTCCGGCAAGCAGATCAACGCTCTGCGTCAGTCCATCGGTTACGTCTTCCAGGATTTCCGCCTGCTTCCAAAGCTGACGGTGTATCAAAACGTGGCCTTTGCGCTGGAGGTTATTGGCAAGAGCAAGTACCGCATTTCCACTGCGGTCCCGCAGGTATTGGAGCTGGTGGGACTCCACGATCGCCACAACGCCTATCCGCATGAGCTCTCCGGTGGTGAGCAGCAGCGTGTGGCCATCGCCCGCGCGGTGGTTAATCGGCCGAAGCTTCTGCTTGCCGACGAACCCACGGGCAACCTCGATCCCTCCACCGCTGACGAGATTATGGACTTACTGCTGGGCATCAACCGCCGCGGCACCACCGTGGTCATGTCCACTCACAATGCCCGCGCCGTCAATAGGGCGCGCAAGCGCGTGCTGGAGCTGCGCAATGGAGTACTCGTGCGCGATGAGCATGACGCACAATACGAGGGGGAAGCATGAAGCTAGGATTTATTTTCCGCGAAGCCACAAAGGGGCTTGGCCGCAACCTGACTATGACCATTGCCATGATTATCACCACCGCGATTGCGGTCGGGCTCGTTGTCGCCGGCATTATGGTGACCAACCTGACCAAGGACACCAAGGATATCTACCTCGACCGCGTCGAGGTCATGGTTCAGCTCAATGAGGATATTTCTGCCGGGGATCCAGACTGCACGAGTCCGGCCTGTGCGGATATCAAGGAACAGTTGGAGGCGGATGATTCCGTCGAGTCCGTGGAATACCGCAACCGCGCAGATTCTTATGAGCGGTTCAAAGAACTTTTCCAAGACACCGACCCTGTGATGGTGGAGCAAACTTCCCCTGATGCGCTGCCGGCTGCATTCCACGTGCGGCTTGTAGACCCAGAAGACGCCTCCGCAATCGATGCGATTCGGGATAACCCAGCGTTAGAGGACGTCGTCGACCAGCAGCAAGAGGTGCGCAATGCCGCCAGCAACCTCGACTCCATCCGCAATGCCACCTTCATCCTGGCCATAGTGATGTCTGTGGCGGCCATCTTCTTGGTGGCTAATATGGTGCAAATTGCTGCATTCCACCGCACTCGCGAAACGGAGATCATGCGCATGGTGGGCGCAAGCCGGTGGATGACGCAGGCGCCATTCGTCATGGAAGCAGTCTTGGCTTCCCTCATCGGTGTACTCCTCGGCGGGGCCGGCATCTTCTTGGGCAAGTCCCAAGTGGTAGACCCGTCCCTGCAGGGACTTTATGAATCACAGCTGCTTGCTCCTATGAAATCCGGCGATCTCTGGATTGCCCTCCCGCTCGTTGGCCTGCTAGCGCTGGTGGTTACCGCCGTTACGGCCCATATCACCCTGCGGTCATATGTGCGCAAATAGTCTGTTTGCCGGTCCAGTCAAAAGGGCACTACACTGGCATAACTATGGCTAAGAAGGGCAAGAAAAACAAGAAGGCGGCATCCGGCGAGGCTACGCTTGCGACCAACCGCCGGGCCCGGCACGACTACAAAATTCTCGAGGAGTACGAGTGTGGCATCGTCCTGCTCGGCACCGAGATTAAATCCCTGCGGGAGGGCAAAATCTCGCTCAATGATGCCTTCGCCACCATTGACGATGGCGAAGTGTACTTGCGGAACCTCCACATTCCGGAGTACTCCATGGGCTCGTGGACGAACCACAGCCCGCGGCGCACCCGCAAGCTTTTATTGCACCGCCGCGAGATCGACAAACTTTATGGCCAAGTGCGCAATGGCAATAAGACCCTGGTTCCGCTCAAGGTTTATCTCAAAAATGGTTACGCCAAGCTTTCGCTTGCGCTGGCCCAAGGCAAGCAGGACTATGACAAGCGAGAGGATATTAAGCGCCGCGACCAGGACCGCGAAATCTCCCGCGAGCTCGGTCGCCGCGTGAAGGGAATCAATGTTTAAGACAGCGAAAGTCCACGACGTCATCAAGGGTGAGGACACCATCGAAGGCGTCGGGGTGCTGGTGGATCGGATGTGGCCCCGGGGCGTCGCCAAGAGCGATGTGGACTACGAGAAATGGTTCAAGGAAGTCGCGCCGAGTCCGGAGCTGCGCAAATGGTGGAACCACGACGAGGATCGTTTCGACGAGTTTGCCCGCCGCTACAAGGCTGAGCTGGATGACAATGACTCCGAAGAGCTTACCCAGCTGCTTGCGCTTGCCGACGCCACCCTTCTCTTTGCCGCCGCCAACCGCAAGGTCAACCACGCAGTGGTCCTCAAAGAGTGGCTGAAGGAGCACTTGAGGAAATAAAAGTGGGTGGGGTAGTGTTATACGAACCGTAGGGAAGATGCACTATCCCGTCCCTACCGCATGGGGTTGATTTGGTTTCGACTTCGTGCACTGAGCCAGGGGAAGCGTGCCGGTGCAGGCTAACGACCACCGTATAAGCGTCGTAGCAACCAATAAACGCAGAGAAGAACTCTCAGCGTGACTACGCCCTCGCTGCCTAATTACAGCGACGCGTGTCTGTCAGCCTAGGTTTCGTTCCTGACCTAGAACCTGGCATCGACTAAGGAACTAGCCGGCTGGCCGGGTCATCAGGACCAGTCGGGACTCTTACTGGTGACTGGGCCCATCATCCGGACGTGTTCGCCCGATCCGGAGGGCCGAGGAGAGATCCTGTGCGAACTGCGCACGGAGAAGCCCTGGCAAGGTGACGAAGGACCCGGGTTCAATTCCCGGCAGCTCCACCGATAGGCCCCCGAGAAATCGGGGGCCTATTTCCATGCAAGGAGCCCGGTGGTCATCTTGCTGTTAATTGTCCGCCGTCCCCAATCCATTTTTGGGATCGCCCACCTAAAGGGGAGCGGTCCACCAGGGAGGCCTTTCAAACATGGGAGAAAGCATCTCGATTGCAGGTTTCCTTGAGGCATTAGTAGCTATGGGGCCACTTAGCCAGGTAAGACTCTGCCATAATGCCCGTTGTCCTGGGGATTTGTGTTGTTTGGTTGTGGTGGGCTACATTAATTCAAGTCGCTGGGAGGTAGCCGGGAGGTTACTTGATGGTGACATTTTGTACGGACTTGGTTCGATGATTTGACTTTGTTCTTTGAGTTGAGTAAGTTTGTACGGGCTGCCGATGAGAGGTTAACGGGAAGTTA
>NZ_JAKRDU010000007.1:0-98306 GCF_022347325.1 Corynebacterium nasorum | reverse complement strand
TCGGCAGCGTCGGCGTCGTCATGCGGCAAAATGCGGTCGCGGGAGGCAACCATGGTGACCTTAACGCCCAGCTCCGCAAAGGCGGAGACGAACTCGGCACCGGTGACGCCGGAACCGACGACGATGAGGTGCTCCGGCAGCTCGGTGAGGTTATAAACCTGCTGCCAGGTAAGGATGCGTTCGCCATCCGGCTGCGCACCAGGTAGCACGCGCGGGGTGGCGCCGGTAGCTACCAAGACGAGATCTGCGTTAATGGTTTCCTCGTGGCCATCCTCATTGAATACGGCAGTGACCTTATGGCCGCCGAAGGCATCGGCTTCCTGATCCTCTGGGAAATAGCCGCGGCCATCGATAACGCGTGCGCCCAGGGACTCCACAGTGGCGCGGATATCGGAGGACTGCTTGCTTGCCAGATCCTGCACGCGCTTATTCAGTGCGGTCAAGGAAAGATGGGCCTGACCAATGCCCTGGTTAAGTTCCATATCCTCGGCACGGCGCAGGTCGGTCTTGATATTGGCACCAGCGATGAAGGACTTGGAAGGAACACAGTCCAAAATAACGCTGTTGCCGCCCATGCCCTGGTCTTCAATAATGGTGATTTCTGCACCATATTTAGCACCTGCCAACGCGGCCTCATAGCCGGCTGGGCCGCCGCCGATGATGACGATTCGCTTGGTCTGGTTCAACACGCACTTGCTCCTTTATCGGCTCCACTTTAAAAGTCGCTTACGAGTCTAACGTGTGGGACCTTAAAGCGCGTTAGTCTGTCTCCGCATTCTCCCCTATGAACTGCTCAACCACGGCGCCGAAGAGTTTGATGCCCACGCCGATGGCTCGCTCGTCCACGATGAGATCGCCCATGTGCAGGTCATGCTGTTCGCCTTCGCCGGACCAGCAGCCCAGCCGCGCCATGGAACCGGGGACCTTTTCCAGATACCAGGAAAAGTCCTCGCCACCGGAGGATTGCGGGGCTTGGACCACGGCCTGCGGATCGATGGATTGGGCCGCGGAGGCAAGCAGGGCGGTTGCGACGTCGTCGTTAAGCACCGGTGGTACGCCGCGGTTATAGGTCAGCTCATGTTCTACGCCTACCGGCGCGAGGATTTGATCCACCAGTTCGGTAAAGAGGCTTTGCATATTGCGCCAGATGCCAATATCGGCCGTGCGCATGGTGCCAGTCAGGCTGCCGGTCTCTGGAATGGCATTGGGTGCATACCCCGAGTTGACCTGGCCAAAGACCAAAACGGTGCCGGTGCGCGGGTCAACGCGGCGCGAGAGCAGCGCGGGCAGTTCGGTGATGACCTTGCCCAGGGCATAGATGACGTCGGCGGACAGGTGCGGACGGGAGGTATGCCCACCTGGGCCCTTGATATTTAGCTCCACGACGTCGGTAGCAGAAGTGATAGCCCCGGCGCGGATACCGATGCGCCCCACGCGCAGCTTGGGCTCGGCGTGGATGGCAAAAATGGAATGCACGCCTTCCAACGCGCCCCATTCAATAACGTCGGTCGCACCGCCGACCCATACTTCTTCGGCGGGTTGGAAGATGACTCGAATACCCAGCGGCAGTTCGTGGACGCGCTGAAAATCCGCCAACGCGCAGGCCAAGCCGAGGGCCACGGTGGTGTGTACATCGTGGCCGCAAGCATGCATCTTGCCGGGCACCTCAGAGGTATATTCCAGGCCGGTGACCTCGGTAACTGGCAGGGCATCAATATCCGCACGGAAAGCTAATCGGCCTAATTCCGTATCGGGGCCAATGTCTACCATGAGGCCGGTCTGTGGGAAACGCTGGGGCACCAGACCGTAGTCCTGCAGGATTGAGGCGAGAAAGTTGGTGGTTTCTACCTCTTGGTTCGCGGTTTCCGGGTGGCGGTGGATATGGCGCCGCCACGCGATGACCTCCGCACGGTGGGCATTGAACCACTCGTTGATGAATTCCGAGATCATCCGCGTGCCTTCCCTGTTGTTGAAATACGTCTGGGTGCAAAGTCTACAACTAGACCATGCGGTTCAGTAACTCAGGTGGTGATACGGGGTGCGCTAGGTCAGGGCCCTCTTCCACGTAGCGGCAAACCGACGCTGATCCACATAGCCTTGTGGGAAGGGCGCGACATCCTCGGCGGCCGCCACCGCGGAATCAGCTAAGTGCCCTTCCACCACGTCCCCGCCGGCCGGCAGCAGCACCGCCGGCGGGATTTCTAGGGCCAAGGCCAGCTTATATACCGTAGACAGCTGCGGATCGGCCATGGCGTGCACGCCATTCTCGTTGCGCTCCAAATTGGAAATTTGGCTGCGGGAGACTCCAGAAATCTCCGCGAGCGCCTGTTGCGAAATCCCCCTACGTTTCCGCACGCGCCGCAATTGCTGTGAAAATCCGTGGCCATAACTCGACCACATTAAATGAATGAAACTCATATACTCCCCCTGGAAAGTGCGGTCGCCTTTCCAGGGAGAACACTACCTTAAAGGTCGATATTGCGCGGGCCGTAGAGGCGGTCGCCAGCATCGCCCAAGCCCGGCACGATATAAGCCTCTTCATTCAGGGAAGGATCGATGGCGGCGGTAACCAAACGTACCGGCAGGCCGGATTCGGCCAGCGCATCCACGCCCGGTTGTGCCGAGACCATGCAAATGGCGGTGATATCGGTGGCGCCGCGGTCAGCAAGTAGGCGCAATGCGTGCAGCAGAGAACCACCGGTAGCCAGCATCGGATCCACCACAAACACAGTGCGGCCGGTGAGATCTTCCGGCAGTGCTTCCAAGTACGGCACCGGTTCGTGTGTCTCTTCATTGCGGGCCATGCCGATAAAGCCGACCTGTGCATCCGGAATCATGGACAGGGCCGGATCCACCATGCCCAGCCCGGCGCGGATAATTGGCACGATAATGGGCGGGTCCTGCAGGCGGGTGCCTTGGGCGGTAGAAACCGGGGTGGCGCAGTCGAAGTTCTCCACGGCAAGGTCGCGGGATGCTTCGTACACGAGCATGGCGCCCAAGTCTTTTAAGGCGGCGCGGAAGGCGGAGTTATCGCTGCGCGCATCGCGCATGAGTGTCAGGCGGGCGGCGGCTAGCGGGTGGTCTACTACGTGGATGTCCATGACCACCACTTTAAACTTTTTGGGAACCAAATGGGCCATTGGGCAGTCCAATAGGGCATGAGACCTTTCACGATCGATACCGACTATGCCCGCCACCTTGCCCGCGACCTGCATGCCCAGTCCCAAGGGGAGAATCCGCCCCATCCCGTTTTGCCTGAAGATTCCGCTTTCACTGCTTTTAATGAGGCCGTGCATGCCGCGCTCGATAATGTGGGCGCGCGCATGAGCGTGCTACGCAACGATATGGGGCAGGTAGCCCACTCCGGTTTCCAGATGTCGCGCGAGGCAGAAGATACCGATGCCGCGCTAGGCCAGCATCTTGGGGCGGCGATGTAGATGCTCGATACCGCGCTCAAGCAGATCGCCACTATGCAACCGGCGCAGCTTCCGGAGGTAGAGCTTCCCCGCGTGCCGGACCTTTCCGCCGCCGCGCCTTTGGCAGCCATCGCCCACGGCAATCCCGCTCCTTTACTCGAGTCAGCCAAAAACATCGACCTCGATAAGGAAACCATCTCGGCTGCGCTCGGCCAGGCCCGCACCTTAGTGACAGGCACCATCCGGGATCTGGTGGGCATCGCGACACAATTGCTGCGCCAGGGACTTCCCACCGCGCTGGGTCTTCTTTCGCTGGATCCGTCCACGCGTGCCGCCGCCATGGCCAAGCTGCGCGCGCTTGTCTCCCAGCACCTGGGCATGGCTACTGCTCGCGTGCAACGCCTGATGGGTGATCTCAGTGCGGCCGCTCAATCCTTGCAGCCGGTAGCGCAGCGGCCGGTGCACTCCGCGCTTGCCGACGCCCCCGTAAGCCCCACCGGTGCCCAGCAAGCCACCGCTCTTCCTGCACAATCTGCGGCGGGCGAGGGGGCCGGCGCCGATGCTGCCGCACACGACGCGCCTTCTCCCCCGCCGGCACCAGAGCCCTCTGCCGAGGGTGGTTCGGCCGCCGGGCAGGCCGCGGTCGCCGCGGCGAAGAGCCAAGTGGGCCAGCCCTATGTATGGGGTGGCACCGGAAACGGTGGCTTCGATTGCTCGGGCCTTACCCAATGGGCCTACTCCCAGGCCGGGGTGGACTTGCCGCGCACTGCGGACCAGCAGGCGGTTGGTCAGCAGGTCAGTGCGGATCAGTTGCAGCCCGGTGACCTGGTGGTCTGGGATGGGCACGTAGCAATGTATTCCGGCAATGGCGAAATAGTAGAGGCTGGAGATCCGGTGCAAACCAACCCGCTGCGCACTACAAATATGGGCATGCAATTCAAAGGATTTTGGCGCCCCACGGCCTAAGGCCGATGCGCTCTCGCGCGGTACTTGAGGCGTTGGGTAGACTAAAACGCCATGAGCACCCGCGCAATTGTACCTGTAAAGCTCTCGCTAACCGAGGGCGATTTTTATACCCTCTGGGCACCCAAGTGGCGCCAAAGTGGCTCCGAGTGGCAGGCCTTTCTAGGCGATGATGAGGCTGTCTTAGCTTTTAACTCGCCGGCCGAGCTGCTGTGCTTCGTGGAGTCTGGCACCAAGCACGATTTGCTGGATCACCCGCAGTGGGACCAGTTTGCCGGCCGCGATGCCGACCGCGTTACCCCAGCCGGGCGCGATGAGTATGACCTCATCGGCATGCCGGAGGCACTGGCTGGTCGCCCGAGCCACCAGAACGTGTCCACCGTGGCCCGCAACCTGGAGATTGCCTCCGCGCTTGCTGACGTCGCCGGTGCAGAACACACCACCATCTTCTTCGCTTCCCACTCCATTCTGCGCAATGTCTCCCGCGGCGCCGACCACTACTCCGGCGAGCAGGGCATGAGCGAGTGGTCCGGCGTGGGCCACGTCATCGCCGGCAATTGGAAGGGAGTCATCGAGGATCTGGATCAGCACGTTCGCGTGATCTCCACCGATGACTTTGACGCGGCCAAGGTTTCCGATGCCAAGGAGCGCATCTCTTCTGCTGCCGCCGCCTCCGCCGCTGCGGCCAAGGAAGCCGAGGAAAAGCGCAAGGCCGCCGCCGAGGCAGCCGACCCGTACGATAATTCCCCGTGGGCCGCCGCCGGCATCGATCCCATCAAGATCACCGCACAATCCAAGTCCGTCTACACCTTGCGCACCTACCTGGACGGCAAGCCCATTTTCTTGGGCAAGTGGGGAGAGATCTTCACCTTCGATTCCCCGAAGACCTTGGTGCGCTGGATCATGGACAACGATGACCACGACCTAGCCCGCGTATCCACCTGGGAAGAGGTTGTCTCCGCTGCCAACGCCGGCGAATTGGAGGTACAGGTCCACCCGGATAACCAGTACTCTTTCAATGGCATTGTGCGCGATATCGAAAAGGGCCCAGAGGCCGTCGATTCTGATCAGATGGCGCGTTGCTACGAAGTATGCGCCGATGCCGCCGACTGGGCGGGCGACGATTCAATTAACTCCTATATGCTGGCCAACCCCCGCCTGCAGGACTACTTGGGCTACATGCTCGGCTCTACCGAACACGCCGGCTATGTCCCCTCCAAGCCTTATACCGAGCACGCCGAGTCGTGGAAGGGCTTGGAAGACATGCTCATCAAGCGCTTCTCCAAGTTTTAAACCAGCACGGTAAGTTCTAAACCAGCACGGTTCGCACGGCCTCGGCCGCGCGTGGCATCAGCCGCCTCGCCTTTCCTCCCCACTCCCAGCACGTGGGAGGAGAAGGGGGCGGCTTTGTGCGTCTAGTCGCCGCGTGCTTCTTGCTCTTGGAGTCGGCTCCGGTCGCGCATGTATTTATCGAAAATCAGCCATACGATAGACAAGCCGAGTGCGATAATGGACCGGGCTAGGGTCCCTAGTCCAAAGACCCCGCCCAGTATCAGGCCGAGCACAATAACGCTGACGAATGCTACGACCCACGACACGTGCGTGTTGTAGTTCATCGCTTGACCTCCTTGAGTGTGACTTTATAGGTGGCGGCGAAGGTGGTCAATGAGGGCGTCGATAAGCTCGCGCGATTGTGGCGCCTTGGGTTTAATCTGGTCAAACCCGTGATAGGCGCCGGCCCACACGTCGAGGGTGGTGTCCACGCCGGCCGCATCGAGGGCTTGGGCAAAGGCCACGGATTCATCGCAGAAAAGGTCGATGCCGCCTACCCCGATCCACGTTGGCGGCAGGCCGAAAAGATCACTGCGCGTAGCCGGCGAAGCATAGGGCGGCAGGTCAACATCCAGGTGGTCATCTCCCAGGTACATGGACCACGCGCCGCGGTTCGGGCCCGCCGTCCAGATGAATTGGCCCACCGCACCGGACTTATCCGTGGTGCGGTGATCCAGCATGGGATAGACCAAGCCGAGCGCGCGGACAGGATGGCCCTCATCAAAGGCCCGCTGCACCAAGCCCGCGGCAAGGCCGCCGCCGGCGCTATCGCCGGCGACCGCGATGCGCGAGGTATCCCCGCCCAGCTTATCGCCGTGTTCTTGCACCCAGCGCAGCGCCGCGTAGCACTCATCATGGTCCGCGGGGAACGGCTCCTGGGTGGATTTATGGTAGCGCGGAGCCACCACGATGGCGCCGAGCTCGGCCGCCATGCGAGCATTTTGCGGGTCATACATGGCCGGGCCACCGATAAGATGGCCGCCGCCGTGCGTCCACACCACCACGGGCCGCGGCCCAGCATCGGCTACGCCCTGGGCAGTACCGCGTGGGGTAAGCACGCGGGTGCTAAAAGCGTGGCCGGCAAAGGAAGCGGAAAACTCCGTCACGTCCACCGCGTGCCGCATCGGACGGGAAAAGTCGATGCTGGCAAAGAAGCGGCTGACGCGGGCAAAGGTGGCGTCGGCAAGCAGATGCATTGGCAGGTACAGGACCGGGCTGCGCAGGCCCGGTGCCACCTCGCGCAGGTACGGCCGGCGGCTTAGCCCATACGCCACCGCCCCCGCGGCCGCGGCAACCCCGGTTAGGGCTGCCCCGGCCTTGAGAACTCGCGGTATGTGCATTTAGAAGTCGCGCAGGATGCGCTGTGCCAACGGCTCGGAAGATGCCGGGTTCTGACCGGTATAGAGGTTGCGGTCCACAATCACGTTCGGGGACATGGGATCGGTTTCCTGGTAATCCGCGCCGAGCTCACGCAGGCGGGTCTCCAGCGCCCACTTAGCGGCGGCAACCATCTCCTCGCCTTCCTCTGCATTGCTAAAGGCGGTCATCTTGTAGCCCTTGAACGGCCAATTCTCGTTATCCACTGCCAAGAGCGCGGCCGGGGCATGGCAGACCAAGCCGAGGGCGCGGCCAGAATCCATGCGCGCCTGCAAGAGCTTAGCGGAATCCTGGTCATAGGCCAGATCCTCCATTGGTCCGTGGCCACCTGGGTAGAAGATAAGGTCATAATCTTCCTCCTTGACCTCAGCCAGGTTCATCGGGTTTTCCAGCGCTACACCCAGCTCTGCGAGGTAATTTTCCTGTGCTTCGCGCACATTATCTGGCAGAACCTCCAGGCTGTACTCGTCTACTACGGGAGCCTTTGCGCCCGGAGTAGCGAAGTGGATATCCCAGCCCGCGCCCTGGAAGACGCGGTGAGGGGCAATAAGCTCCTCGGCCCAGTAGCCGGTGGGGCGCTTAGTGCCATCAGCCAGCGTCCACTCTTCAGCGGCGGTAACAACAAAAAGTACAGAAGGCATCTAAATCTCCTCTAATCGTTTTTATTCTTCAGCGGCTTCTGCCGCATCAGCGAGGGACTCCTCCGTGTCCGGGCCGGCAAGCTCCGGATCAGATAATTCCTCGTATGCTGGCAGGATAACCGTTTCTAGCAGATGCTGCCGTAATTCCTGGTCAGCGAAGGAATTCTCTACCGCTTTGACGGTGAGATCGAAAAATTCCTCCAGCCCATACCCGAAGGCCTCGCTTAGCGCGAGGAACTGCTTGGTCAGCGTGGTCTCGCCCGAGGAAATGGTGCAGGTAAAGCCCAGTTGCTGCAGCAGTGGCAGCGGGTGGTCATTGAGGTCCTCGGTTTCCTCAAGGGGAGTAAAGACGAGCGGGATGTGACGGTCGCGGATGTATCCAGAGGCCTGGCCGGGCACAATGCCCTCAATATTCGCGCTGAAGTCATCGATCATATTGACCGGATGGATCAGGCGATTCACGCCTGCCTGGGCGGCACGTTCTACTTCTGCGAAGTCTTCTCCCACCTGGATCTGGGTGGGCAGGTAAGCCGCACGAAAATCTGCGGCCCCGCTCGCTTGGCCCTGCGGCAGGCTATAACCCACCACGGGGGCATCATCAGGCACTGCTTCCTCTGGGGCCGAGCCAGCGAGGACAAGGCGGGAGTCAAGACCAGCGATGCGGGCGGCTGCGGCGGCCTCCACCACAGCGGCAGCGTCGAGACCAAGCTCTGCGGGGTCTAGGTGCACCTCTGCGTAGACCACGCCGTCTGCGGCCAAGGCCTCGTAGCGCTCACGGATGGTCGCGGTAAGCTCCTCCGGCGTAGCGGCCGTGGAGGTAATGGTCTCAAAGAGGGAGACCTTAGGAAGCTTGGCCACCACGTCGGCGGCGGAGTCCTTATTTTCTGGGCTAATTAAAGGCGCGTCATGCATGCGTCCCATCGTAGGCACGGGCCTAAGATGTGTCATGTCATGAAAAGAATTCTCGCTAGTTCTCTCACCGCCGTCTTGCTGAGCGGCCCACCGCTCGCGCTGGCGGAAGCGCCGACTACTCCTACCACCACGCGAACCACTGCCCCGGATACCGATAGGTGCCCCCACGCCGAGCGGCCGGAAAAGGCCACTACCACCTCGGAGCGGCTCGCCCCCGGGCAAGCCTCTCCCACCCCGCTGCCGCCGGTGGATAGCGATGAGGCCTGTGGCACTACCCTGCCTGCGGGGTTCCATGTGGACAAGGATGTAGTGGCCGCAGCATGGATGGTCTCCGATATCGATACCGGCGAGATTATCGCGATGAAGGACCCTAACGGCCGCTACCGGCCGGCCTCTATCATTAAGGCGCTGCTGGCGCTCGTGGTCATCGACGAACTGGATCTGCACAAGAAAGTCGAGGTAGGCGAAGAATCTGCACAGATTGACGGCTCTGCGGTGGGCATCGGTCCCGGTGGCAAGTACACGGTGGAGCAGCTCCTTGAGGGCTTGCTCATGGCTTCCGGCAACGATGCCGCGCACGCGCTGGCACAGGAATTGGGCGGCGACGAGGTCACTTTGCGCAAGGTCAATGACAAGGCGGCCGAGATTGGCACGAATTCCACCTTTGCGGCCAGCTATTCCGGGCTCGACGCCCCGGGGATGTCTACCTCGGCCGAGGATATTTCCCGCATTTACCGCGCGGCCTTCCATAACCCGACCTTTGCGCGCATTGTCGATACGGAGTCCGTGGATTTTCCCGGCTGGGGCGACTTTGATGGCTACCAATTAGGCAACGATAACGGGCTTTTCCTCAACGATCCGGACGGCATTGGTGGCAAGACGGGTTTTACCGATGATGCGCACCATACCTTCGTCGGTGCGCTCGATCGCCATGGTCGGCGCTTGCAGGCGGTCCTGCTCGATACCACCGTGGAGCACGGCCCGCGTGCCTGGGAACAGGCCCAAAAGCTTTTGTACGAGGCCTATAAGGTTTCCCCTGGGGATGGCGTAGGCCAGCTGCTTGCCGACGCCGACTCTCCTGCCTCCCCCGCACCCACACCTGCGCCCGATACCCAGGCACAATCTGCAAACTCCTCTTTAGCTGGGGTGCAGGGGTGGCTTGGCTGGGTCATCGCTGGCGCTGTAGCTTTGCTGGCTATTTGCGTGGGTGCTTTTTCACTACTTCGGCGTTAGCCCACTCATCGTGGGAGCCGCGGCGGTTATTTTTCTCCGTAATGGTGAAGGTGTGCACGCCGGCACCCACCCAGCTGGCGAAGGTACCAGGTCCCGGCACAATATTGACTAGGCGCCACCACTGACGCTTTGCGGACTGGGTGAGGCTAAGCCGCTCTTTGGTATCGACATCGCGCACTGTGTAGCCCATCAGCAGCTTGGCCGGGCTGGCGCCGAGCCAACACTCAGTGCCCAAAACGTAGAGCAGCAAGATGATGGCACCACCGATAAACGTCGAGAGTTCATCCACACCACCAGAAAGCAGCGCGCCGCCGAAGCTACCGCTGATGAGTGAGAAAAAGAATAGGTCCAAAATGGCCATTCCGATGCGCGCATCTTGACCGGCGCGCTGACTGATTTCAGGCGCTGGGTGTTGTAGCAGCGGTGCGGGGACGGCCGCGTTCGCCGTTGCCGGCGGGAATGGATTGTGCTGCGGGGCAAAGGGGTTGCGTGAATACGGCGACCCGTAAGGGCTAGCAGTCTGCGCAAATCGTGGTTCTTGGTGCGCTTGGTACCCCGGTCCTGCCGCCTGACCAGACTGAAAAAACTGAGCCTGCTGCGACTGCTGCGGCTGCTGCTGTTGCTGCGGCCGCGGGCTCCACTGGCCTATCGCGCCCAGCTGTCCCAAGTCACCCCACGTGGGGCGCAGACCCGTCTCACACGCCTTATCGTATTCCGCGCGCTTCGCAGCAGACCCCAAGACGCTGGCGGCGATGCGGAGCTGCGCACGCCGCGGGTCCTCGATGTCTTGACCTTGCTGCTCTAGCGACAAATCCTTGGACTCCAGTAAAACTAAGAGTTCCCGCTCGCCATCGCGGCGGTCTAGTCCCCATTCTTCATAAAGATTCGGTGCGATGTCATTGGCGTTCATAATGTTCTATCTTAAAGCCGAATAGCAGCGGCGTCCTCACCCCTTAGGAGGAGATTTACTTGCGGCGCAGCAAGCTAAACGCACCCACGGCCGCAGCACCCAAAGCAGCACCAATGCCAAAGGTCGCGCCTGCCGGTGCGCCCTCCTTGACCTCATTGCGCACGCGAATAACGGCTGGCTCTGGGACGGGCGGGTGCGCAAACTTCAGGGACTCGGCGGTGGTGGCGGTCCACGCAGAGATATACAGCACCACGCGCCAAATCAGGTACATGACCACCATGAGCACGATGACCGGACCGAAGACCGCGCCGGCCGGGCTGCCGGTAGCAGAAGACATGATGACCGTAGACAGCTGCTTGAGCAGCTCGAAAGCCACCGCACCGATGACCGCACCGATGAGGCCAGATTTTTTCGGCACCTTGGTGCGCGGCAGGATCATAATCATCCACCACATGACGATGAAGTTAGCCAAGAGGCCCACTGCCAAGCCGACAAAGAAAATCACAAAATCCATGCCCGGGAAGGACTCGATGCCGACCTTCTCAAAAATCTTCTGGGTAAGACCAGAGGAACCGGCGGCAGTCACGCCAAAGGCGATGAGGAACGCCAGGATCAGGCCGATGAGGCCTACCAAGTCAGAAAGCTTCTTCTTCAGGAAGGAACCGCCTTCGTTGGCGTCGATGCCCCACATAGCCGAGATGCCAATGCGCAGGTTATTCATCCAGCCCAGTCCGGACCACAGGGTGGTCAAACCACCGATACCAAACATGGCCCCGCGCTGTTCAATGGCCGTATCGAGAATCTCATTGACCGTATCGCCCATATCGCCATCTAGCGAGCTGGTGATCTGGGACTGCAAATCATTGAGCAAGTCCTCGCGGTTAGCCAAGACGGCGGCGACGGTAGCCACGATCAGCATCGCGAGCGGGAAGATGGATAGCACCGAGTAATAGGTGATGCCGGCGGCAAATTGATTGCCGCCTTCTGCACCATAGCGCTCGTTCATGCGCATCAGGTGATCAACGAATCTGGACTTGGCGCGGATCTTATCTACCGCACCAGGTTCGTCGGCATTAGCGCGTTCGATGCCGTAGTGGTCCGTCTTCTTCGAGGAGGATTGCGTGGTGGTAGGCACGTGCTTCCCTTCTTGCTCGCACAGTTTTTATCCCACCTAGAGTAACTGGCAAATGCCCACTTGTCCCTTAGTGGGGTGGTGCATGGGGGAAGCAGCCGCCGACTACTTGCGCAGGCGAGGAAGGAAGCCGACCTTTTCATAGACGTCGTCGACAAGCGGCTGGGCAATCTCTTGCGCCGTCTCTGCGCCCTTGGCCAGAATGCGCTCGAGCTCGCCGCGATCCGCCATCAGCTCATCAAAGCGTGCCTTGAGCGGAGTGGTAAATTCCTGCAGCGCATCTGCGGTATCGACCTTGAGGTGGCCATAGCCCTGGTCGGCGTACTTCTCCACCAAGGAATCGATGGATTCACCGGTCAGCGCGGACTGGATGACCAATAGGTTAGACACACCCGGCTGATTTTCGCGGTCAAAGGCTACCGAACCCAAGTCATCCGTCACGGCGGACTTAATGCGCTTAGCCGAGGTCTTCGGCGCATCCAAGAGGTTGACCAAACCCTTGGGGTTGGCTCCGGACTTAGACATCTTGGAGGTCGGCTCCTGCAGGTCATAAATCTTGGCCGCGCCCTCTGGGATAAACGGCTCGGGCACCTTGAAGGTATCGCCGTACTTATTGTTGAAGCGCTCGGCCAGGTTGCGGGTCAACTCCAGGTGCTGGCGCTGGTCCTCGCCCACGGGCACATAATCCGGCGAGTACAGCAAAATATCTGCGGCCATGAGGATCGGGTAGGTAAATAGGCCCACCGAGGTGCGGTCCGATCCCTGCTTGGCGGACTTATCCTTGAACTGGGTCATACGGGAGGCCTCACCAAAACCGGTCAGGCACTGAAAGACCCAGGTCAACTCCGTGTGCGCAGGCACATGCGACTGGACGAAGAGCGTGGACTTGTCCGGGTCAATGCCTAGGGCAATAAGCTGGGCGGCACCCGCGATGGTGCGGTTGCGCAGCTCCTCGGGATTTTGCTCTACGGTTATCGCGTGCAGGTCAGGGATGAAGTAGAAGGCATCATAGCCGTCCTGCAGGTCAATCCACTGCTTGAGCGCTCCCAGGTAATTACCCAGGTGATAGGAATCAGCGGTGGGTTGGATTCCGGACAGGACGCGGGAAACGGTGGAATTGTCTGCAGTCATGGTGCTTTATCCTACCCCTAGCTCCGGCGCGCGGTCCACATCCTTCCCCAGCAGTGTCCCTCCCGGATCGAAAAATTCCCCCCCGCCCGGAGGGCAGAGGGAATGCGACGCAAAGATTTTAAATCTTGCGGGAGGTGGGGCTGACCACGTCCATCAGGATGGCCCAACCGGAAACCATCAGCGCACCGCCCACGCCCATGAGCACGATGGGGCCGAGGAAAGCGAAGGACGGACCAACAACGGTCCACCACCAGATGCTCAGGCCGAGGATTACAGCGCCGAGGACGAAAGAAATAATTGCGCGAGCCATGAACTTTCTCCGTTGCAGATTACTGAATTTTTTGACCTACCCATAGTAGCACTACTGCTTGTGTTTAGGCGCCTTGCGCTTGCCGACGTCCCCCTTATTAAAGCTCCACTGCTGCTCCACGTTTACTCCCCTCGCCCCTGGCGAGTGCCGGCCACTCGGCCGGGTAATCGATTGTTGCTTCGGGCGGCGCGCGATGCGGTTGCTGGAAATATCGTCGTAGTCCGCCCCCTCTGCCGCAGTAGAAAAAGCTCGTGTCTTGTTCTTAAACGGGCGGCTTAAAGGCCTAGTCAACGGACGCGTGATGGGGCTGGCGTATCGCGTGGCCGCGCCTGCCTTGCGCTTGGCCTTGCGGGCGCCATCGCGCACGATGCGCGCGGACAACCGCAAACGCGGGTCCATCTGCTGTTCGGCATCACGATATTCAAAGACGGGCAAGCCCTTCTTGAAGTAGATCGCGGCCAAGCGGGCAATAAAGCACACGGAGGCGGTGATGATCGCGGCCGGTTCTTCGGCCAAGCCGCCATGGTAGAGCGCCATAAAAAGCGCCGCGGCCAGCAGGGAAATGGCGGCATAATATTCGCCGGAAAAGACCAGCGGAATGCGATCTGAAAGCAGGTCACGCAGCACGCCACCAAAAACGCCGGAAATCACCGCAGACACCGAGGCAATAATGAACCCGTGGCCCAGGTGGACTGCGATTTGGGTGCCCAGCACCGAAAAGACCGCGAGCCCTAGGGCATCCAAGATGAGGAAGAGATGGCGGAAGTAGTGCATAAGGAAGGACATGCCCACCGTCACCACGGCCGCCACGATGACAATCACCAAATAAATGGGGTGCTCTACCCAGGTAAATGGAGGATCATCGAGGATCATATCGCGCACCGTGCCGCCGCCGAGCGCCGTCATGGAGGCGATCATGGTGACACCAAATAGGTCGAGTTTTTGGCGTCCAGCGGATAATGCGGCGGTCATAGACTCGGCGGTAATGCCGACTACGTAAAGGACGCTAAATAATGGCGTCATCAGCTGTACTCCACCACTAGTGGGGAATGGTCGGACCAGCGCTGCTCCACGGTGGGGGCCTTTTCCACCCAGGTGCGCTGCGCGCGCTCCAGCATCGGACGGGTAGCCGCCTGATAATCGATGCGCCACCCAGCGTTGTTATTAAAGGCCTGGCCGCGGTAGGTCCACCAGGTATAGGGGCCGTCTTCGTCCGGATGGAGGCGACGGGCTACGTCGAACCACTGTGGCTCTGTGGTTGGGGCCCACGGCTCGCCGCCGGCGTAGTCGACAACGCCCTGCCACTGCCCCAGGTTCTTCTTTTCCTGCGGCTCATCATCCGGGAACGCACCAAAGACGTGGTCCATGAAGGCGCGCTCTTCGGGCAGGTGGCCGGCCTTCTTTTCATTGGCCCTATTATTCTTCAGGTCCTGGGCGCGGTGGCAGATATTCCAATCGCCGCCTATCACCATCTCGGCCGGGCTGCCATCGGGGTTCGTGCGCGCTGAGTTATCCGCCAGAATGTCTTGGAACTCGTCCAAGAAGCGGTACTTTTCATCCAATTTCGGCGAACCCGTATCACCGGAAGGCAGGTACAGAGAAGCGACGCGAATATCGCGGGTGGTAGCGGCAATCCAGCGGCCGGCGTCGCTAAAGGAGCCGAAGCCCACTTCGACGTCGGCAAGCGGGGTGCGAGACAAGATGCCCACGCCGGCGCGGCCCTTTGCGGCGGCGTCGGCAAGAGCCAAATGCCAGCCCGCCTCCAGGGCCGGGGCCAAGGCTTTTTCGGCCTGCTGCGGGGTAGCGCGCACCTCTTGCATGAGCACGATATCGGCCGAAGTCGCCTCTAACCAGGCATTCATGCCGGGATTATTTTCATTGCGCTGCTTACACGCAGCGCGGATTCCGTTGACGTTAACGCTCGCGATGGTAAGGGTCATGCAACCAGCATATCGGTCCGTTTATGAATGGCGAGCAAGGCGCTTTTTATCCCACATCGTCGCAGCCCACACCAGGCAGCCCGCAGCCGCCAGGCTGGCACCCGCCAGCGCCGGAGCGGAGTAGCCCCAGCCGGCACCCACCACGGCGCCACCAATGGTCGCACCCGCTGCATTCGCAATGTTCAACGCGGACTGGTTGAGTGCGGCGGCCAAAGTCTGGGCGTCGCCAGCCACATGCACCAACCGCAGCTGCAGCGAAGGCACCAAGGTGGAGCCCATAAACGCTACGCAGCCAAAGCAAATCGTGGCCGGGATGGCGTGTCCGGAGAGGAAATAAAAGGCCGTCAAAATAACGATCAGGCAGGCCAAGGCAAAAATGATGCCAAACTCCAGGTTGCGGTCCGCCAGCCAGCCGCCGAAGGCATTGCCGATGGTCATGCCGATGCCATAGGCCATGAGCACGACCCAGATGAGGCTCTGATCCATGCCGGCAACCTCGGTCATGGTCCAAGAAATATAGGTATAGACGGAGAACATGCCGCCAAAGCCCACCACACCCATGATGACGGTGAACCACACCTGGCTATTTTTAAACGCCCCGAACTCCGTACGGATATCGGTCTGTTTCATCTCCGTCATGTGCGGCATCAGGAAGAACAGTGCAATGGCGGTGATAATGCCCAGCGCCACAACCACAAGGTAGGCCGCCTGCCAGCCCAGCGCCGAGCCAAGCGCCTGCGCAGCCGGCACACCAATCACCGTGGCGATGGCCAGACCCATGCCCACGTAGGCCATAGCCTTACCGCGGCCGCCGGGAGGGGCCATGGATGCGGCCGAAAGGTTCGCCACGGAGAAATAAGCACCGTGCGGCATACCCGCAATGAAGCGCGCCACCATGAGGATGGCGTAATTCGGTGCCACCACCGATAGCAGGTTTCCCACCACGAGGAATCCAATGAGCAGCAGGATCAAGCGACGGCGTGGGAGCTTGCCGGTAAAGGCCGCAATCAGCGGGGCACCGACCACCACGCCCATCGCGTAAATGGTGATGAGAGTCGAGGCGTTTTCTTCCGAAATGCCAAAATCATCCGCGATAAGCGGCAGCAGGCCCATCGACACGAACTCCGTAGTGCCAATGGCAAAGGCACCAAGCGCCATCGCCACCATGACAATAGCGCGGCGACCAGCGGTAATCTCCGTTTGTAAAGGCAACGGACGACGCCGAATGCGGGGTTCATGGGCGCTGCGCGGGCTTAGCTCGTCGATGATTTTCATGGAGAGTGAGGGTACACCCCGCGTTTATCTGCAGCATGCCCGCAGCGGGCGGCCGTGAATATCTCCACCCCGCCAGCCAGTGGGTGATGCTAGCCACGCAACCCTTTTCAAGGGGCGCAAATGGGGGATCACTATCAGCAAACTGGCCCACATGCCGCCCACAAAATCGGTACTCTGGGCACTTGAGCAATTTTCCAACGTTAATTAGGAGAATCATGGCAAAGATTACGTGGACCCGTACCGATGAGGCGCCGCTGCTGGCGACCTACTCCCTCAAGCCCATCGTGGAGGCCTTCGCTTCTACTGCGGGCATTGACGTAGAAACCCGAGATATTTCGCTGGCCGCCCGCATCGCCGCGCAGTTCCCAGAGCGCCTGACCGAAGAGCAGAAGGTCGAAGACGCCTTGGCAGAGCTGGGCAAGATGGCCAAGACTCCGGAAGCAAATATCATCAAGCTGCCGAATATTTCCGCTTCCCTGGTGCAGCTGAAGAAGGCCATCGCGGAGCTGCAGGCTGCCGGCTACGACCTGCCTGATTACCCGGATAACCCTTCCACCGAGGAAGAAAAGGACATCGCTACCCGCTACGATTCCGTCAAGGGCTCCGCTGTTAACCCGGTGCTGCGTGAGGGCAACTCCGACCGCCGCGCACCGGAGGCCGTGAAGAACTTCGTCAAGAAGCACCCGCACCGCATGGGTGAGTGGTCCGAGGACTCCAAGACCAACGTTGCCACCATGGCGGACAACGACTTCCGCCACAATGAAAAGTCCGTCATCCTGGAAAACGAGGACACCTTGTCCATCGTCCTTAAGACCGCCGACGGCGAGCAGACCCTGCTGCCGGAGTTGCCGGTTCTCAAGGGCGAGGTCATCGACGGCACCTTCATGTCCGCCAAGGCTCTGGATGAGTTCCTCATCGCACAGGTCAAGCGCGCCAAGGAAGAGGGCGTGCTCTTTTCCACCCATCTGAAGGCCACCATGATGAAGGTCTCTGACCCCATCCTCTTCGGCCACGTCGTCCGCGCTTTCTTTGCTGATGTATATGACAAGTATGGCGAGGAGCTGCTGGCTGCCGGCCTCAACGGCGAGAACGGCTTGGGCGCTTTCTACGAGGGCCTGAAGAACCTGGACAATGGCGAAGAAATCAAGGCCGCTTTCGATGCCGCGCTTTCCGACGGCCCCGACCTTGCCATGGTCAACTCCCACAAGGGCATCACCAACCTGCACGTGCCTTCCGACGTCATTATTGATGCCTCCATGCCCGCCATGATCCGTACCTCCGGCCACATGTGGAATAAGAACGACGAGGAGCAGGACACCCTCGCCGTCATTCCGGATTCCTCCTACGCTGGCGTGTACCAGGCTGTTATCGAGGACTGCAAGGAAAATGGTGCCTTCGACCCGACCACCATGGGTACCGTGCCGAACGTTGGCCTGATGGCGCAGAAGGCCGAGGAGTACGGCTCCCACAATAAGACCTTCAAGATCCCGGCCGCGGGCACTGTTGAGGTTCGCAACTCCCAGGGCGAGGTCCTCATCTCCCACGACGTGGAGGAAGGCGATATCTGGCGCGCCTGCCAGACCAAGGATGCCCCGATCCAGGACTGGGTCAAGCTCGCCGTCAACCGCGCTCGCCTGTCCGGCATGAAGACCATCTTCTGGCTCGACCCAGAGCGCGGCCACGACCGCAACATCAAGTCCCTAGTGGAGAAGTACCTTAAGGACCACGACACCGAGGGCCTAGACATCTCCATCGAGGACCCGGTAACCGCTACCAAGACCTCCATCGAGCGCATCCGCCGCGGCGAGGACACCATCTCCGTTACCGGCAACGTGCTGCGTGACTACAACACGGACCTCTTCCCCATCCTCGAGCTGGGCACCTCCGCCAAGATGCTATCTGTGGTTCCACTCATGGCAGGTGGCGGCCTCTTCGAGACCGGTGCCGGCGGCTCCGCCCCGAAGCACGTCCAGCAGGTAGAAGAAGAAAACCACCTGCGCTGGGATTCCCTCGGCGAGTTCCTGGCCCTGGCCGAGTCCTTCCGCCACGAAAAGCAGACCAACGGCAACGAGAAAGCCGGCGTCCTAGCCGCTACCTTGGACAAGGCCACCGAGCGCCTACTCAATGAGGGCAAGTCCCCGTCCCGCAAGGTAGGCGAAATCGACAACCGCGGTTCCCACTTCTTCCTGGCCACCTTCTGGGCCGAAGAGCTGGCTAACCAGACCGATGATGCCGATCTCGCCGCAGCCTTCAAGGACGTGGCTTCCCAGCTGTCCTCCCAGGCAGACGAGATCGCCCAGGCGCTTGTCGACGCCCAGGGCAACCCCGCCGACCTCGGCGGCTACTACTGGCCAAATGACGAGAAGACCTCTGCCGTCATGCGCCCAGTTGCTAGGTTCAACGAGATCATTGACGGCCTGAAGAAGTAATTCTTCCCAGGCAAAAGCCGCCCCGCAGCGTTAATCAATTCGCTGCGGGGCGGCTTTGGTATGCGCGCAGATTTAGAAGCTATCGAGCCAGGCGGCGTGCACGCGAGCGTCGCCATTTTCTTCTGGGTGAAAGCTCAGCGCCGTCACGCGGCCTTGGCGCACACCGACCACCGCGTCGCCGTCCTCGCCCGGCGCCGTCGCGATGACCTCGACGCCCTCGCCTACGCGGGTGACCAGCGGTGCGCGGATAAAGCTCGCCTCAATCGGCAGCGACTGGTCTTTAGCAACGACCACGTCCACTGTCCGCTCGGCGGAAAAACGCTGGTTGCCAAAGGCATTGCGCCGCACCGTCACATCCAGCAGGCCCAAGGTCTGCTGGCCCGGCGCGGGGTTATCGAGCTCGCGGGCACAGTAGATGAGCCCAGCGCAGGTCGCGAGCACGGGCAGGCCTGCAGCTGCGGCGTCGCGCAGCGGCTCGGCAAGATCGAAGCTGCGCGCCAGCTTGTCGATGACACTCGACTCGCCGCCCGGAATCACCAGCCCGTCGAGCCCGTCCAGGTCCCGCGGCACCCGCACCCGGCGAGTAGCAACACCGAGCTCATCAAGAATGCGCAGGTGCTCCTCGACGCCGCCCTGCAGCGCCAGCACCCCAACGGTGGCTACCATCCGCGCTCAGCCAGGCGGTGCGGCGCGGGCACGTCGTTGACATTGATGCCCACCATGGCCTCGCCCAGGCCGCGGGAAAGCTTGGCTAGTTCGGCCGGCTGGTCGTAGAGGGTCGCCGCCTTGACGATGGCCTCCGCACGCTTGGCGGGCTCGCCGGACTTGAAGATGCCGGAGCCGACGAAGACGCCTTCGGCGCCCATCTGGCGGACAAGGGCGGCGTCGGCAGGCGTGGCCACGCCACCGGCGACAAAAAGCACAACCGGGAGCTTGCCGGTCTCCGCAACCTCTGCGACCAGGTCGTACGGTGCCTGCAGCTCCTTGGCCGCGACGTAGAGCTCATCGCGATCCAGGTGGCGCAGGCGGGCAATCTCGGCCTTAATCGTGCGCAGGTGCTTCACGGCCTCCGAGACATCGCCCGTGCCGGCCTCGCCCTTGGAACGAATCATGGCCGCACCCTCGGTGATGCGGCGCAGCGCCTCACCCAGGTTGGTCGCGCCACACACGAATGGCACGTCGAAGTCCCACTTATTGATGTGGTTGACATAATCGGCCGGGCTGAGCACCTCGGACTCATCGATGAAGTCCACGCCCAGCTCGCCGAGGATCTGAGCCTCCACAAAGTGGCCAATGCGGGCCTTGGCCATGACCGGGATGTCCACCGCTTCGACGATGCCCTCAATTAGCTCTGGATCCGACATGCGGGCCACCCCGCCCTGCGCACGAATATCGGCCGGCACACGCTCCAACGCCATAACTGCCGACGCACCCGCGTCCTCCGCAATGCGCGCCTGCTCCGGCGTGACGACGTCCATAATGACGCCGCCTTTCAACATATCGGCTAGTCCTCGCTTCACGCGCGTAGTGGCGCGTCCTTGTTCATTTACCTGTTCAGTCATAGGTCACATAGTGGCCCACACAATTGGTACAAGACAAGAGCCATTTTCAGCGTGTTGGATTAGACCACTTATGATGAAGGAGTGCCTCTCCGCCTCGATCCCTCTGATACGCGGCCGCTGCCCGTGCAAATCGCCGCGGCCCTCCGCGCCCAGGTTGCCGCCGGCGTCCTCCTGCCCGGCGAGCGCGTTGCCTCCACCCGTACCTTAGCCACCCAGCTCGGCGTTTCCCGAGGCAGCGTAGTCACCGCCTACGAGCAACTCACGGCCGAGGGATACCTTACGGCCGAGGTTGGCTCCGGCACCGTCATCAACCCGCTGCTCCCCCACGCCCGGGCCCCGCGCCCGGAGCCGGCCCCCATACCGGCCGCCGAGCCCGAGCTGGTGTCACTGACGCCCGGACTGCCCGACACCGCGGGAATCCTCACCCCTGAATGGAGGGCCGCGTGGCGCGCTGCGGCTGTCGACCCCTCCGGCGACCTTCCCCGCGAGGTCGCCGCGCACCTGCGCCACATGCGCGGGCTTAACGTCGACCCAACCCGCATCCTCATCACGGCCGGTGCCCGCGATGGCCTTTCGGTACTCCTGCGCGCCCTCGGCCGCCCGCTGCGCGTGGGCGTGGAATCACCCGGCTACCCCAGCCTGCGCCGAGTCCCCCAGGCCCTCGGCCACACGCTGCTGGAACTCCCCACCGGCCGCGACGGCGTCACTGTTCCCACCGCCGACCTCGACGCCCTCATCGTCACCCCCAGCCATCAATATCCCTACGGCGGCTCCCTGCCTGCAGCCCGGCGCGCAGAGCTCGTCGAATGGGCCCGCGCACATGACGCCCTCCTCATCGAGGACGACTTCGACTCCGAGCTGCGCTACGTCGGCCAGCCACTTCCCGCCCTGGCCGCGCTCGCCCCAGAACACACCGTGCTACTCGGGACTTTTTCCTCCGTCATTTCCCCCTCGATTGCATGCGGTTACCTCGTCCTCCCGCCACGCTTACGCCCGGCCGTGGACCGTGTGCGCGATATCTTCGGCCAACCCGTCGGCTCCATCCCCCAGGCCGCGCTCGCCCACTACCTTGCCAGCGGCGCTTTACGACGCCACACCGGCCGCATGCGCCGCACCTATAAACGCCGCCGCAACCTAGTGGCCGAAGCGCTTGGCTCCATCGATGGCACCCAGCTCCTTCCCATCCACGGTGGACTCCACGCGGTCCTACTGTGCGACCCGGCCGTTGTCCCCCGCGCCGCCGCCCGCGGCATCAAACTCACCCCGCTGCGCGATTATTGGGGCGGGGCCGAAGCTGAAGACGGCGTCGTACTCGGCTTCGGCCACCTCAGCGATACCGAGCTACGCGAAAGCCTTTCTGCAGTCGCGGCGGCTTTACAGGGGTGATACCGTAAAGCCCACGTTTATAAACGAAAGGTAATAGATGTCTTTAGGTCCGATTGAGCTCCTTCTCATCCTCGTTTTCGTCCTTATCCTCGCTGGAATTATCGCCCTCGTGGTCAAGCTCGTGCGCAATAGCAATGACACCCGCGCGAATACTAGCCGCATTGCTAATCAGCTCGAGGAGCACGACCGCCGCCACTAAGAAAGACACCCCACCAGACCAAGCGCCACACCGACCGCTTGGTCTATTTTTATTCTCACGGCTGCCAGCGCGTTTCTACAAAATCGTTCGCTATATATACCGCTTGGTCTAGTCTTGCCAAGCATGACGACGAAATACGATAACTCCAATTCCAACTGGTCCTTCGCTACCCGCTCTGTACACGCAGGCCAAAACCTCGACGGGCACCACAACGCCCGCAATGTGCCGATTTACCAGACCACCTCTTACGTTTTTAACGACGCCGAGCACGCGGCCAACCGCTTTAATCTTTCCGACGCCGGCCCCATCTACACCCGCCTGACCAACCCCACCCAGGACGCGCTGGAAGAACGCCTCGCTTCCCTCGAGGGCGGCGTCGCGGCCGTTGCCTTCGCTTCCGGCCAGGCCGCCGAAACCGCGGCCATTTTGAACCTCGCCTCGGCCGGCGACCACATCGTGACTTCCCCGCGTCTCTACGGCGGCACCTCTACCCTCTTTACCGTCACGCTCAAGCGCCTAGGCATCGACGTCACCCTCGTCGAGGACCCGGACGACCCGGCCTCCTGGCAAGATGCCGTACAACCAAATACCAAGGCATTCTATGGCGAGACCTTCGGCAACCCCGTGGCTGATGTCCTTGATATCCCGGCCATCGCCGAGGTTGCCCACAATAACCAGGTCCCGCTCATCGTGGATAACACCATCGCCACCGCCGCCCTCGCCCGGCCGCTGGACCTCGGCGCAGATATCGTCGTGGTCTCCACTACCAAGTTCTATACCGGCAATGGCTCGGCCGTCGGCGGCGCAATTATCGACGGCGGCTCCTTCGACTGGACCGTCACCCGCAACGGCGAGCCCGTATTCCCCTACTTCGTCACCCCGGATGAGGCCTACCACGGACTCAAATACGCCGACCTCGGCGCCCCAGCCTTCGCGCTCAAGGCCCGCGCCGGCCTGCTGCGCGATACCGGCGCCGCCATCTCTCCCTTCAACGCCTGGCTGACGCTGAATGGAATTGAGACGGTGGGGCTGCGCGTCGAAAAGCACAATGCCAACGCCCAAGCCGTCGCCGAGTACCTAGAAAGCCACGCCAAGGTCACCAAGGTCAACTACGCCGGCCTGGACTCCTCGCCTTATAAGGCCACCAAGGAAAAGCTCGGCTACGCCTACACCGGCTCCGTGCTCTCCTTCGACATCGACGGCGGCCGCGAAGAAGCCTGGGCGTTTATCGACGCCCTCAAGCTCCACTCCAACCTCGCCAATATCGGCGATACCCGCTCCCTGGCCGTGCATCCGGCAACCACCACGCACTCGCAATCCGATGAACCTGCGCTGGCAGCGGCCGGCATTACTCAATCCACTATCCGCCTGTCCGTGGGCATCGAGTACATCGATGACATCATCGCGGACCTCAAGCTGGGCTTTAACGCGCTGGCATGAAGCTAGTTAGCATCGGCGATTTTCACACCGAAGCCGGCGCCACGCTTGCCGACGCCCACATTGCCTACCACCGCTTCGGCCACCTTCTCGGCGATCCCCATGGCGCCAATAACGTCATCCTGGTCGAACACGCGCTAACCGGGGACTCGAATGTGGCCGAGTGGTGGGCCGACTTGGTAGGCCCCGGCAAGGCGCTGGATACGACGAAGTGGTGCATTATCGCTACCAATGCACTGGGCGGCTGCGCAGGCTCTACCGGCCCGGCTTCTCCGCACCCAGACGATGGCCGTGCTTGGGGTTCGCGTTTTCCCGCGCTTTCCGTGCGCGACCTCGTTGCGGCCGAGCGTGCCGCTTTGCACGAACTTGGCATCACCCACGTGCATGCCGTCATCGGCGGCTCAATGGGTGGCGCGCGCACGCTCGAGTGGACACTGATGCACCCCGATTTCCTCGACGCGGCCTGCGTCATTGCCGTATCGGCCCGCGCCTCCGCCTGGCAGATTGGCATCCAGTCGGCGCAGATCGCGGCCATCGAGCAAGATTCCTTCTGGCACGGCGGCGACTATTACGCATCCGCCCAGCGTCCGCGCGAGGGGCTGGCGGCCGCGCGCCGCATTGCGCACCTGACCTACCGCGGCGAACAAGAAACTGACGAGCGCTTCGGCGTTCAGGCACAGACCGGCGAGAACCCGCTCGGGCCTTACCGCCGCCGCGATAATCGCTTTGCCGTTAACTCCTACCTGGATTACCAAGGAATCAAGCTGGCCGACCGCTTCGATGCCGGCTCCTATGTCACTCTCACCGAGGCGCTCAACCGCCACGATATCGGCCGTGACCGCGGTGGGCTCAACCGCGCGCTGGGATCATCCAAGGTACCTACAATGGTCGTAGGAGTAGACACGGACATCTTGTACCCGTATCACCAGCAAGAACATATCTCGCGCAATCTGGGAAATCTATTGGCTATGGCCAAGGTGGTCTCCCCGGTAGGCCACGACGCTTTCCTCACCGAGTCACGCCAAATGGATCGCATCCTGCGCAACTTCCTCACTCTTTCCCAGCCGGACCCGCGCATTGATGCAGCGGCAGGCGATCCCACCGAGTATTCGATTTAAAAAGATCGCAGCAGCAAGGATCGCCAAAGCCGCGCAGCGCGCACTAGCACTATGCGCTGCGCTGGGGCGGCGAAGGGACGAAGCGGCTCAGCGATCGTCGGGTGGCTTCGCCCAAGGCGGGCGCCACACGATGCCTTCTCCAGGACGGCGCTCGAGCCGGCCGCGACGCGGCGGCGCATTCGGGTCATCGTCGTTCACAGCATTGTGATACTTGCACGCGATGGTGAGGTTTTCGGGATTCGTATCGCCGCCGAGCAGCCACGGGGTGAGATGGTGGACTTGGCATTCATCCGCCGGCGTGTGGCAGTCGGGCCACGGGCACACCGGGTTTTCTGCCATCGCCATTTGGCGTTGCTTCCAAGTAGCCAAGCGTCGCGATTGATAGAGGTTTACGGGACCGGTGACGGGGTGGATGAGGGTGATAAGGCCGACGTCGGCAAGCGCGCGGCGGACAAGATCCGCACCAGATATCTGCGCGCCAATGGTCAGCTGCAAGGTGACGTCCTCGCCGTGGGTGACCTTCACCATCTCATTCAGGTTGAGCACCACATTGGTGGTGATTGTGGAGGTAGAGGCGCCCTCGGCAAAGACGCGACGAGCATCGGCGACGGTGGAGACGTGGTTACTAATTTCTGCAACCAACTCGGACTCGGCGGTAATTGTCAGGGTCCACAGGTCATCGCGGCGGCGGGTCAAGCGCACGCCTTCGGAGCGCTTGGTGGTGCGCTCCTCGCGCACCATGCGGCGGGCGCACTTTTCAATCTCGCTGGTGGAAAGGCGCAGGGCGCAAAGTGCCTCGCGCAGTGCCCAAGCCGCCCGCTGGGTTTTCATCTTCTGCGCGAAGTGCTCGATAATTTTCAGCGCGTCGAGCGGCAGCGAAGTGCGGCGGGCGGCGCGCTGTTTAGCGCCAAAGGAGGTGCGGCCGAAGTAAGTATCGGCCAGGCGGGCAAACTCGGCGGCCTCGCGATCACTAAAGCCCTTATCGACGAGCTCTTCTACCGACAGCCCAACGCACTCCCCGATGAGCACCATCGGGGAGTTCACGGCAGCCAGGTAGTTCGAAATCATGGCCCCGAGCCTAAACCGGCCGCGCAACCCAGCGCGCGGAGGCGGGCGGTTACCTGTGGATAACCGGCCGAACCACACCCTTTCAGGCCGAAATAGGTGAAGGCTCTACGAAAAACCTGTGGATAACTAGCTACCGAGCGAGTCCACAGAAAAGGCCAGAAAGGCCATCACGGCGCCGACTAAGCCGGTAAAGCAGGCGTCAAAGCGGCGCGAGCGTACGGCCAGCACGCCGACGCGGCTGGAATCACACGTCAGTCGGACCACGGTGAGCCACAGCAAGGCCAGGCCGAGGAGGAACGTGGCCCGGCGCCAGTATTCGAAGACAGCATAGCCGCCGGAGATAACCACGCCGGCCACGAAGATGCCAATTGCTGCCCACTGCGCGGCAGGCGGCAGTGGGGAGGGCGCGAGCTCGGCGTCGTGCGGATTGTCTAGATTCACGCCAACTTTTCCGCGCGCTCGACGATATTGCGTACCAGGAAGGCACGGGTCAGCGGGCCGACGCCGCCGGGGTTCGGGGAAACGTATCCGGCCTTGTCCCAGCAGTCTGGGTGGATGTCGCCGGTGAGCTTACCGTCGACGCGGGAAACTCCGACGTCGAGAAGCGCGGCGCCTTCCTTAATCATGTCCGCGGTGAGCATGTGGGGCTGGCCGGCGGCGGCAATGACGATATCGGCCTCGCGGGTCTCAGCGGCCAAGTCCTTGGTGCCGGTGTGGCACAGCGTGACGGTGGAGTTCTCGCTGCGGCGGGTAAGCATCAGGCCGATGGGGCGGCCTACGGTAACACCACGGCCGATGACCACGGTCTTGGCGCCGTTGAGCTCGACGCCGAAGCGGCGCAGCAGATGCAGGCAGCCGTTCGGGGTGCACGGCAAGGGCGCCTCCTCGTTGAGCACGAGCTTGCCCAGGTTGACTGGGTGCAGGCCATCGGCATCCTTGGCGGGGTCAATGCGCTCGAGGATGGCGTTTTCATCCAAGTGCTTGGGCAGCGGCAGCTGGACGATATAGCCGGTGCAGGCATCATCGGCGTTGAGCTCATCGATGACGGCTTCTAGTTCTTCCTGGGTGATATCGGCCGGCAGGTCCTTGCGGATGGAGTTGATGCCAAGCTTTTCACAGTCACGATGTTTCATCTTCACATAGGATTGGGAGCCCGGATCCTCACCTACGAGGACGGTCGCCAGGCCAGGGGTAATCCCCTTCTCCTTCAGCGCGGACACGCGCTGGGCAAGGTCGGAAAAAATCTCGTCGCGGTACAGTGTGCCATCTAGTTTGGTAGCGCTCATAGCCACCATCCTAGACTGAAGGCATGAGCCAGCTGCACATTGTCTTTGATAACCCAGTCATCCCTACTAATACGGGCAACGCGATTCGCACGGCCGCGGTGACGGGTGCGAGCCTGCACCTGATTGAGCCACTGGGTTTCAATTTCGACGATAAGCACTTAAAGCGCGCCGGTCTGGATTATCACGATTTGGCCGATGTGCAGATTCACAAGGACTTCCAGGCCTGCATGGATGCGCTGCCGGGCGCGCGCGTCTTCGCGTTTACCACGCATACGGATAAGTGGTTTACGGATATCGAATACCAAGAAGGCGATGTCCTGCTCTTTGGCACGGAGCCCACCGGCCTGCCGGAGGAGCATATTAACCATCCGCGCGTGACGGACCGCGTGCGCATTCCGATGGTGCCGGCCAGGCGCTCGATGAACCTGTCGAATTCGGCATCGACGGCCGTATTCGAGGCGTGGCGCCAGCTGGGGTTTAACGGGGCGGTTTAAAATCCGGCAGTTGGCGGGAGCGCAGCTGGGTAAGGAGTGTGGCGGCGTCGGCAAGTGTGAGGTTGCGCGCGTCCATGCGTACCGGGCCCTGGACTAGGTCGAGGCCGACGGTGGCTAGGCCGAGCGCCTGGGAAATCGGCCCGCGGCGGTAGGTCAGCTCCTGGATATGGGAGGTGTGGATGGCCTTGACGCGGCGGTTGAGCCGGCCGTTGCGCACGATGACGTAGTCGCCGGTAAGCGCCACAGTTTGTTGGCGGTAGTCCAGCGGGGAGACCCACTTGGCGCGGGCCGGCGAGGCGTAGGTGGGCGCAGCATCGGCCGGCAGGAATTGCCGGGCTTGGGCGAGGGTGCCCACCGGCAGGATGCGGGTGGAACCAGAAGCCTTCCCGCTTGCCGACGCCCCATACCCCGCCACCGAGACCCGTACCTCGTACCAGCCCAAGGGCCGCCAGAGGAAGGGCTGGGTTATCTGCACGGCGTGGATGCGGTCGAGGCGGATGCTTTGGCGGCGGCGATCGGCCAGGCCGTAGGTGATATTAAGTACCTCGCCGTCAGTGCGGGCGGTATAACGCCAGGAAGAATCGAGCACGTTCCAGGCGTTGGGCAGCGCGCCGACGAGGATGGGCAGCGCGGTCGAGAGCGGCAGCCGCGTAACCACAACGAGGATAAGGAAGCCGACGAGGAAAAGCGTGGACGTGCGCAACGCGGCCGCAATCAGGGAGCGGGCGATGGGGATTTCAGGCACGAGAGCTGGTTCCTCGGCCAGTTCTGCAGCCGATTCCTCGGCCGGTGTCTCGGTTAAGGACTCCTCGGGGTCGTCGGCAGCGAGTGCGGGAGCACCGTGAACGCGGGCGAGGATGTCATCGCGTAGGGCCTCGGCGTCAGACTTTTTGAGGTAGGCGATTTCGATGACAGATGATTGGCCGCCAGCAGTTTCCACCCGCACGGCCGCGAGACGAAAGAGGCGGGCGATGACGGGTTCCACGACGTCAACGGCCTGGGTGCGGTCATAGCGCGCGGTGCGCAATTGGACAGATAAGAGGCCGCGGCGCAGGGAAAGCTCTTCCGCGCCGAGCTGATAACCCATGCGGCGCCACCATAGGCCGGAGGCGAGCCACACCACCGCGCAGACCGTGATGAAACCGGCGAGGGCAAGGGCGGTATCACGCAAGGCCTCGCCGCGGTGTTCGCCGGTAATAAAGGCAAAGATATCGCGCAGGGCCTCCATGTTGGCGTTGAGGGCGAAGCCCGCGATGAGGGCCAGGATGACCGACCACAGACGCAACAGTGGGGTAAGGCGGTGGACGCGACGGAAGCTCGGCTGGGGGCTCATAGGCCGCTCATCCGTTCGCGGGCTTGGTGGGCAAGGCGGGTGCGGAGGGCGTCGGCAAGCGGGGCTTCTAGGCCTTTGATGGTGGCATCCGTGCTGGCCGAAGCCGTGTGGAGCTGCAGCTTTTTCAGCCCGAGGGCGCGATCGATGGGCCCGGAGGTGACGTCGACGAATTGGATGCGGCCGTAGGGCACGACGGTGAAGGTGTACCAGAGCTTGCCGCGGGTGATAAGCAGCTCGTCGTCGGTTTCGAGCCAACCCATATTGCGCACTTGAGCGGGAATGAGCCAGAGCAGCCAGAAGAAAAGACCGACGAAGATGCCGGCCGCCCAGTAGAACCACGGGGTCCACCAAAACCCCGCTGCAGCGGCGGCCGCGGCGAGCAGAAACATCCAGCTCAAATGGTGGATATAGCGCGAGGTCACCAGCCGCGGCGAGACGGGATTCATTTCTTCGCTCATAGTTATTGACAGTAACAATCAGGAGAACCCCTTGGGCAACTTACCGTTTCCTTAACGGAAAACCATTGGTACCCTCGTCAGCTCGGCATCGATTGGTGGGCCATCCAGCGCGGCATCACTCCAGTTAATCTCTCCGTTCTGAAGAATAATCGGGCCAAAGCCGTACGCTTTAGCACTCTGGCAGCACTATGCGCGGCACTGGACTGCCAGCCAGGGGATATCTTCGGCGTCGAGTAGTAACCCTTGCCAGGTCGTTGGGTTTATGCAATACTTTGACTTATGTCCCCAAAGAAGAAGCCCTCCGCACCCATTTATAACCGGGTTCGTGTGCTGCGCGCCGAGCGGGACATGTCGCGCGCACAGTTGGCCGAGGCCATCGACGTCAATCCTCAGACCGTCGGCGCGCTTGAGCGCGGCGACCACTCGCCCAGCCTGGACCTAGCTTTCCGCGTCTGCGAGGTCTTTGATCTCCCCGTGGAGGCTATCTTTTCCCGCCAGGAATTTTCTCCCATGTCCACTGAAATCTATAGGAAGAATTCCTAATGGCTAGCCCAATCCCCGCCTCCGTTTCTCGCCGCAAGCGCCTTGTCCTGGCCGGCGACATTTTCCTCGGCCTGGCCATCGTGGCTGCGGCCCTGCACTTCTTCACGCTCAGCTTGTCTAACTTGCTATGGCCGATTGCCGGTATCGCGGCCACCATCTACACCACGTCGCTCCGGCAGTCCATCCGTCACCTCGACGCACCCACCACGGAGATGGATGAGTACGAACTGCGCCTGCATACCGACGCCCGCGACACAGGACTTAAGACCGCAGTGGTTATTTCTATAGTGCTCTTCCTCGTCGCCGTCACCACCGCATTCGGCCTGCGCTTTCTCGGGGCGGAGCAGGTTGCAGTGGAGGAGGCGACCTCGGGGGCTAGTATCGCCATCTTCTTTGCCAAGCTCATCTATACCCAACTGCTGTGGATCCCTTTTGCGGTAGCCAAGGAATTGGCCAATAAGCTCAACGCGGACGAGCTGCGCAGCGGAGGAAACTAGCGGAAATCGCGGGAGCCGCGGGAGAGGAATTCGCCAAAGTCCAGCGGCTCGAGCTTGTCCGCGACCACGCTGACCGCCCCGGTGGCATTTTGCACGATGCCTCGAATAATCATTGCGCGGGCGGTGCGGGCCAACACCTTGTGCCGCGACCACAATCCAGGTGAAACCATCACATTCATCAGGCCGGTTTCATCCTCCACACCCAAAAAGGTCAGGCCAGATGCGGTACGCGGGCGCTGGCGGTGGGTAATAATGCCGGCAATGCGCACGCGGGTGCCATCGGGAACATGGGGAAGTTGGGAAGCAGGTAGGACGTCGGCAAGCGAGGCACGCACCAGCTCCATGGGCTGCTGGTTATGGGTCACGCCGGTGGAGGCGACGTCGGTAGCCATAAGCTCGAAGGCGGACATACCGGGCAGGTGCGGTGCAGCCAGCGCGGAAGTGCCAGGCAGCATGCCTTCGCGCTCGGTGGCGGCAACTCCGGCCTGCCACAACGCTTGCCGACGATCCAACCCCAGACACTCCAATGCCCCAGCCGTGGCCAGCGCTTCCACCTGCTCCACGCTGAGATCCGCCCGGCGCGAAAGATCGGACACGCTAGTAAAAGGCGCGGCCGCCTCCACGCGCTCGGCGGCAGACTCCCCCAGCCCCTTGATGAGGTTCAGGCCCAACCGAATCTCGCCCGACCTTGTCGCCTGGGCCTGCGCACCAGAATCATTGATACTCACCGGCAGCACCCGCACACCGTGGCGCCGGGCATCTTGGATGAGCGACTGCGGGGAATAAAAGCCCATCGGCTGCGCGCGCAGCAGGCCCACGCAGAATTCCGCCGGGTAGTGATACTTAAACCACGCAGAGAAATACACCAGCGAGGCAAAGGACTGCGAGTGCGATTCCGGGAAACCATAGGCGGCAAAAGCCACAATTTTGGTCCAGAGCTTATCGGCTACCTCGCCCTCGATGCCATTAGTCTCGCGCAGACCAGCATAAAAACGGCTGCGCAGCGCGTCCATCTTTTCCGGGGAACGTTTCGACCCCATGGCGCGGCGTAAGTCATCGGCCTCGGCGCCGGAAAAGCCGGCGGCATCGACTGCAATCTGCATCAGCTGTTCCTGGAAAAGCGGGATGCCCAGGGTTTTGCCCAGGGATTTCTCCAACACGGGATGGTCATAGGTGACCTCCTCCAAGCCATCGCGGCGGCGCAGGTAGGGATGCACGGACCCGCCTTGGATGGGGCCGGGCCGAATAAGCGCGACCTCCACCACCAGGTCAAAGAAGCGGCGCGGCTTCAGGCGCGGCAGCGTGGCTAGCTGCGCGCGAGATTCCACCTGGAAGACACCCACCGCATCGGCGCGGCAGAGCATGTCATAGACTTCCGGCTCGGCGAGGTCGAGCTCCCACAAGTGCACCTCGCGGCCGGTGGTAGCGCGCACGGCGTCAATCATGTGGTGCAGCGCCTCCAACATGCCAAGGCCGAGCAGGTCGAATTTCACTAGGCCGGCGGCCGCACAATCGTCCTTATCCCATTGCAGCACGGAGCGGTTTTCCATGCGGGCCCATTCCATCGGCACGACGTCCGCGATGGGGCGGTCACACAGCACCATGCCGCCGGAGTGGATTCCTAGGTGGCGGGGCTGGCCGAGGAATTGCTCAGCCAGTGAGGAAACATCGGCAGGCGGCTCGGAGGTACCCTTCGACCACGCATCGGCCGAGCCCTGCGGGTAGCCCAACGCGCGGGCGGCATCGCGGGTCGCACCCTTGCGGCGATAGGTAATAACATTGGCCACCTGCGCTGCGCGTTCCCGGCCGTGGGTGCGATAGACATACTGGATTATCTCCTCGCGGCGGCCGGATTCGATATCAATATCAATATCGGGCGGGCCATCGCGGTCCGGGGAAAGGAAGCGCTCAAAAAGCAGCTGCGCGGAGATAGGCTCGGCGTTGGTAATACCCAGTGCGAAACACACCGCAGAGTTAGCGGCCGAGCCGCGGCCCTGGCACAAAATATTCTCGCGCCGGCAAAAATCCACCAGGTCGCACACAATCAGGAAGTAGCCGGGAAAGCCCAGCTGCTTGATGACGCCCAACTCATGCCTAATCTGCTTCCTGGCCGCCTGCCTAATCTCGGCCGGGCGCGAGGCATAACGCTCCTTGGCACGGCGCCAGGCCTCATGCTCCAGCCAGCTCATCTCGGTATGCCCCTCCGGAACGGGAAAGTGCGGCAGGTTCGGGGCAAGCGCATCCCAGGTAAAGGAACACTCGCGAGCCAGACGCACAGTTTCCGCAATAAGCTCCGGCCGGTCAGGCAAAAGCTGGGCCATCTGCTCGCCGGATCGCAGCCAGCCGGCGCCCATGGGGTGGGTGTGCGGCGCAGCGGCCGCAAGAGACTCCCGGCGAGCCAAGGCGCGCTTGGCGGCGGCGAGCCGAGCTTGGTCACGGGTCGCCGCCGCAGGCCGTGCGGTTGCGATGGCCCGCAAGTTATTGTATTTATCGAGGAAACGGTGCCGATCCGCGTCTTCAGGGGACATGCTGCACGAATATTCGAGAACTATGCTGTCTATTTTTATTCTTTCGAGCAGGTTATCGATTTCTGCTAACGCTTCCGACCCCACCAGGAAGAAGCACTCCCCTTCCAGCTCGCGCGCCACCTCATCTAGTGGCGGATAATCCACCCGATCCTTCTCCCCAGCCTCCATCCGGGCGCGCGCAATAAGGCGCGACAACCGGCGATAGCCTTCCGGGGTGCGCGCCAGCACGGTCACCGGCGCTTCCGCGAGCGATAGTTCCGCGCCATATACGGCCGGGAGATTCGCTTTAGCAGCAGCTTCAGCGAATTTCATCAGCCCATAAAAGCCATCGCGGTCCACAATGGCCAGCCCCTCGAGCCCCAGCTCCATAGCCCGGCCAACCAGCTCTTCCGGCTCAGCAGCACCGTCAAGAAAACTATACGAACTTACCGCGTGCAACTCCGCAAAAGGGACGGCGGAATGGCCGCGCTGAGCAGAATCGGCTGGCCCATGAAGGTGATTAACCGGCACGGGTGCGGCAGATTCGCGACCGGAGAGGATGCGCTCCACCCGCGACCACGACAGTGCTTTTCCGCCATTAAATTCCACTCCACACAGCGTAATATCGAATTATTGTTCTATACAAGCCCGTAAGACGTGATGCCGACAATAGACAAAGCGGTTCGCCGATTGCTAAGTTGCTAAACAGACAAATTATTTCAACTCCTACAAGAAGGGGAATCCCCATGCAGATCCGTCGCGTAGTGGCTGCTACTGCCGCTGTAACCATCGCTGCCACCAGCTTGGTGGCCTGCTCCTCCGATGATTCCAAGTCCATCAAGGTGGGCACCACCGACGACGCCAAGAAGGCGTGGGTAGCATTCGAGCAGGAAGCGAAGAACGCTGGCTATGACATTGAAATCCAGCCATTCGCGGACTACAACACCCCGAACCAGGCTCTGGACCAGGGCGAGCTGGATACCAATAACTTCCAGCACCTGAAGTTCCTAGCGGAGTACAACCACGGCAATGACACCAACCTGGTGCCTATCGTGGCCACCGAAATCGTGCCGCTAGCACTGTTTTGGAAGGACCACGACTCCCTCGACGGCATCGAGGGCGAAGAGGTCGCCATCCCGAATGACTCCACCAACCAGGCCCGCGCCATCAACGTACTGGTCCAGGCCGGCCTTATTACTTTGAAGGATAAGGACAACTTGGAGCCCACCCCGCTGGATATTGATGAAAAGAAGTCCAAGGTCAAGGTCACCCCGGTAGACGCCGCGCAGACCACGTCCGCGCACGGCGAGGGCACCCCGGCGATTATCAATAACTCCTTCCTGGAGCGTGCCGGCATCGATCCGAAGACTGCCATCTTCCAAGACGATCCGAATTCTGAAGAAGCAGAACCGTACATCAATGTCTTCGCCGTTCGCGAGGAGGACGCCGATAACGAAGACATCAAGAAGCTTGCCGAGCTATGGCACTCCGACGCCGTCCAGGAGGGCGTCGATGAAGACTCCGCCGGCACCTCCGTCGAGGTGGAGCGCAGCCAGGAGGATCTGCAGAAGATCCTAGATAAGCTCGAAGCAGATCTGGACTAATCACCCTTGCTTTTACCCCGCCGGAACCCCCCGGCGGGGTTTGGCACTTTCCTAACTAAGGACGCAAACACGTGGCAGATTCCACTCAACGCGGCACCCGCATCGAGTTCCGCGAGATCACCAAGATCTTTAAGCAGAAAAAGGCGCGAGTTAAGGCACTCGACCATGTCTCCATGACCATTGAGGCCGGCGAAATTGTCGGCATCATTGGCTACTCCGGCGCCGGCAAGTCCACCCTCGTACGCATGATCAACGGCTTGGACACCCCGTCTGCGGGAGAGCTCCTGCTTGATGACACCAATATCGTTGGCATGTCCGAGAAGAAGCTGCGCGGCATTCGCCGCAATATCGGCATGATTTTCCAACAGTTCAACCTGATGAACTCGCGCACCGCGGCCGGCAATATTGAATACCCGCTGCAGCTGCAGGGCGTCGGCAAGCAGGAGCGCGCCCAGCGCGTGCAAGAGCTGCTGGATTTCGTCGGCCTAGGAGACAAGGGCAAGAGCTACCCAGAGCAGCTTTCCGGCGGCCAGAAGCAGCGCGTCGGCATTGCCCGTGCGCTGGCCACCAACCCTTCGCTGCTGCTTGCCGACGAAGCAACTTCCGCCCTCGACCCCACCACCACGCAGGAAGTCCTCGACCTACTGCGTCAGGTAAACAAGGAATTTGGCATCACCATCGTGGTTATTACCCACGAGATGGAAGTCGTACGCTCCATCGCCGATAAGGTCGCCGTGATGGAAAACGGCCGCGTCGTGGAACAAGGCAGCGTCTACGAGGTCTTTTCCAACCCACAGACCTCCGTGGCCGCCAAGTTCGTAGCCACCTCGCTGCGCAACGAGCCCGACGTCGTTGAAACCGACGATCTGCTCGCGCACGAAGGCCGCCTGTTTACCATCAACCTCACCGAGGAATCCGGCTTTTTCACCGCCGCCGCCCGGCTCAAGGAAGCCGGCGTATCCATCGCCGTCGTCCACGGCGGCATCACCACGCTGCAACAGCATTCCTTTGGCAAGCTGACCGTGCGACTTAGCGGCGACAATAACGCCATCGAAGAGTTCTACCGCACGCTTTCTACCACCACCCAGATTGAGGAGATTGCACGATGACCGTCACCACCCTCGCCCAAGCCAACTGGGACCGCCTCGGCCCTTCACTGGCCGATGCCATCGTCGATACCCTCATCATGGTCTCGACTACCCTCATCGTTTCCGGCATCCTCGGCCTTGGCCTAGGCATGCTGCTCTATACCACCCGCACGGGCGGCATCCTGCAAAACCGGTTCGTCTATTTCATTGTCAACCTGCTGGTTAACTTCGTCCGCCCCATCCCGTTCATCATCTTGCTGGCTTTTGCCCAGCCACTGACCGTCATAGTGATGGGCGGGTCCATCGGCCGCGGACCGGCCACCTTCGTCATGGTGATCGCCGCGACCTTCTCCGTGGCCCGCGTGGTGGAACAAAACCTCGTGTCCATCGACCCCGGCGTTATCGAGGCCGCCCGCTCCATGGGTGCCTCGCCGTGGAAGATCATTACCTCCGTTATCGTCCCGGAGGCCCTCGGCCCACTGATTTTGGGCTACACCTTCCTGTTTATCGCCATCGTGGACATGTCCGCTATGGCCGGCTACGTCGGCGGCGGCGGCTTGGGTGACTTTGCCATCGTCTACGGCTACCGCGCCTTCGAATGGGAAGTCACCGTCGTGGCCACGCTCATCATCATCGTGCTGGTGCAGGCCGCCCAGTTCTTCGGCAACTGGCTCTCCTCCAAGGTCATGCGCCGCTAGCCCCCGCTTGCCGACGGCGCCCTACCCCGCGACCGGCTCCACGCCGGTCGCTACGATGGCTTGGCCCGTCTTCGGGGCGTCACCACACGAAGAAACCACACCTTCTACCTCGCGCTCCTCGAGCGTCACGCGCCAGCGCCGGCCGTCAATGTGGCTGACCTCGCCGCTATCAGTGGCGGTGAGCTGGCCGTAGGAGAGCTCCTCGCCGGCGTCGATAAGCGCTCGGGCCACCGCCAACTCCGCCACCTGGCCGCGCGGGCCGAAAATACCGCGCCCGCGATTTACCGGGTAAAAATACTTTCCCCGCGCCGCCGCCGCAATCATCTGCGCGGCGGCTTCTTTATTCATTCGTCCAAAGGAATAGCCCCACGGCATGAGCATGACCGATGGCGCGAACCGGTGTCCCTTCGTGTGCGAGGTCTCCCAGACCATATCCGGGTAATCCTCCACCAGCTCCGCGGCCAACGGCCGCCCCTTGACCGCACAGCAGGTATCGCGCTTCGCGTGCGTACACACCAAAACCAGCGGTGTTTCCACTGCGCCGCCTCCATTGCGTCTAGGTCCTGTCAGATCCAGATCGAGGATTTTCTCCGGCCCCGTCAGCAGCACGAGTTCCATCACTCCCCGCTCGGCCCACACCAGGTAGCAGCGGTGCATCTTGCCTACCTGGCGGCCGTCGCGGCCCGGTCGGCGGATAAGCTGCAGCCCCGCCACGCCCTTCAGCTTGGCCTTGAGCTGCGCCGTGAGCTCCGGCCCAAAGGTATCGCCATCGAGCACGTCTCGCGACCATCCGCCCGGCCACTCAAAAAGCACATAGACGGATTCCTTCTTCGCCGTGCCTGGCAGCGGCTCTACCTGGATATCTGAACAGAACTCGGTCATATACCTAAGCCTAACCTTTCTGCATTTCAGCTCACACCCTTGGCCACAATTCGGCCACGAAATACCCCCTCGGCTATACAGTTCACGGCCGAAACTATAACCTAGGGGGCATGCTAAAAGTCCGTCTCGCCGCAACACTCCTCGTCGCTGCTTCCCTCAGCGGCTGCGCCGCCCAAGAGACGGACCGCACCACCATGGCTGCATCTGCGGATAACTCCCGGCTCAATCCACTAGGCCAGGCCAATATGGAAATGAAAACCCTCCGGCCGCAGGCCCCCTCCGAGCTCACGGTGACTAACGTGCGCATCGGCCAGCACGAGGGTTTTGAACGCGTTGTCTTTGAACTCGACGGCAGCGGCTCTCCCGGCTGGTTCGTAGACTATGCCGACACGCCCACGCAGCAGGGTTCTGGCAAGACTATTGACCACTCCGGCGAGACCGCACTCAATGTCAATATCGACGGCGTGGTCTACCCCTTCGAGGCGGGGAAGGACGATCCCCACATCGGCGTGGTGGATGCCCCCGTAGAGGGAGTCGTCACCCAGGTGGTCAATGGCGGTACCTACGAGGGCCGCTGCCAATTCGTCATCGGCATGACCTCGCGCAAGCCCTATTCCGTGCAGGTGCTCGATAACCCCACCCGCCTCGTAGTCGATATTCGCGATTAATAGGTCGCCTCCACCCGCCAGCGTCCGCCGGACCATACCAAAAGCCAGGCCCGCTGATGCTCTTCATAGTCGGCCTGCCCCACCACCTGCAGGCGCGCTACGTGCTGCGGGTTACTAGTCCACCACTGCGTATCCACCGGCCAGGGACCGGCCCAGCCCAGCACGCGGAAGCGATGAGCGCCCCAGCTCAATGCCACCGGCGCCTCCGAAAGGAGAGCCTCGGCGGTGACGAATACTTCGCGACGAGCGGCGTCGATAAGCCGGATGCGCGCGGCCGGATGATTAGGCCCACCGCCCAGCCGCGCAGGCAGGGGTGCCGGAATACGGCCAGGCCACTCGCCTTGTGGCGGTGCGTCGCGCTGCTCGCCATAGGGCACGTACTCGATGCGCTCGGCCACCCCACGGCCGCCCACCGCCCGCGGCTGCAGCACGCGGTCAACCCCCAGCTGCGATTGCACGCGAGCGATCACACGTTTGACCTGCTCCTGAGATCCCTCTCCGCCCCAGAGCCCGGTGGCGGACGGGGTGGCCACCTCCACCGGCTCCAGTGCGAGGCGGCGGATAGCCGCGCCCCCACCAGTGGCACGCGAGAGCCAGCCATCGAGCTGCCAGCGCACGCGGTCCGCGGTGGCCTGCTCCGTCAGCGCTTCCTGTGTGCGCCACACCCGCGCCAACTCCTCGCCGGTGCCAAACTCCGCCACCACGCGCAGCCGCAGGCAGACCTTGCCGGCCTCTTCCAAGCGGGCATGCAGCCGGGACGCTAGCTGACGGGCCGCGAAGGCCGCCGCGTCCACGCGCTCGATGCGCTCTTCCATTTCCACGGCCAGGTCTGGGCGTGCCAGTTCTGGGGCCACCCGCCTATCCGCACGAGCCTGGGCCAGTTCGTGCGCGCGACGCCCGGACTCACCGAAACGGGTAGCTACCTGCTTAAACGGCAGTGCAGCTAAGTCGCCCAGGCGGCGCACGCCCAACTTATCGAGCTGCGCAACAAACCCAGCATCAAAGCCCAAGGCCTCATCGGCGGCGAGCACTCCTATGGGCTGGGTGGCCAAAAACTCTCGCGAGCCGCCCTCTGGCACCACCGCGCCCATGCCACGGTGCCGGGCCGCGATAACGGCCGTAGCAATCTCATCGGCGACGCCGAGGGTGGAATCGAAGCCGGCGTACGAAGAGGCGTCGACAAGCATCTCTAATGCTTTCTCCCCGTGGTAGCGCAGCGCCGCGCCCGCGTCCACAATGGCCAAACCAGGGCGCAGCACCTCCACCGAGGACGCCACCGCATCCAAACCGGCCGCAACCTCCGCAAACGCCGCACCATCCCGGTCCGGGTTAGCCTCCATCACCGCCGCCTCGGGACACAACGCTTGGGCCTGACGCAGGCGCATCCCACGCCGCACCCCCGCCCGGCGCGCCGCTCTATCACATACCGCAACCGCGTGATTGCGCGCAATGACCATAGGGCCCTGCCCGCCGACGGCCTGGATGGGCCAATCCGGAAACCACACAGCCGCTACCCTCATACGGCCTCCAGTCTGCGGTGTTGGCCCACCGTGAGCACCCCGCGCACGCTAGCCTGCTTCGAGGTCACCTCAACGTCCATGTCCACGCCGCGAATGCGCCCACTGCCCTTGCCGACGCCCCGATAGGCACTCACCTGCGCTCCTATCTCCACCGCCGTGCCGGGCAAGCGCGTGCCCACCGTCAGCACCGCCGCGCGCCCGCCGCGCACCTTCGCCAGCACCGGCCGGGCCTTGGTTGGGCTCACCTCACCGGGCGGCCCATGATGGATGACTAGGTCCAGTCCTTCCGCCAATACCCCTGTCACCATCCAGGAATCCACGCCCGGATCTGGGACGGTTACCACACGTTCGATAACACCTTCCTCGGCCACTTGTGTGAGTAGAAGATCTGGCCACCCCACTACACCCACATGCCCACCGCGGGCCGTGAGGTGACAGATAAGCTCCACCACAAGCGCTGGACAGTTAGTACAGTGCACCACGTGCCGGCGCGCCAAGCCGCCCGCAGGAAGCAGACGTGCCAGGCCAGGAAGCGTATCTACCAGCTCCTCTTCCGGGCCACGCTCCATAGCGCGCATGCGAGTACGCAGCATCGCCACACGGTCCGACCTACTTAGTCCGGCCACCGCTTTTTCTAGGCGAACGCTCGTTTGATTCACCCGAATAGTATGAACCCTCACCCGGACACATGCAAGTGTATGTTCGAATGGTAGCCTTAGCGGCATGAACTTCAACGCTGCCTACGGTGCCATGCGCGAGCACACCACCCCCATTCCCACTCCGCCATGGGTGCGTTTGGGTTCGTCCATCCTCATCGGTGCGGCCGTGGCGCTTTTGGCCAGCCGCGCACATATTTTTGCTGCACTAATCGGGGCGCTCGTGTGCCTCGTGGCAGCTTTCGTTCTCGTCTTTGCCCACCCCTACCGCCACGCGATGCGCGATTATGCCACCAAGCGCAATGTCACTCTGGTTCCTAGCATCGCACAGCTCGTGCCACTGATGATTCTGTGGCTTATGGTGATGCTCGCCCCCATCGTGGCCCTACCCGCGTGGGGCGCCGGCCTGGTATGGCTGGTGGTTTTTGGCCTGAGCTTTCTCGTCTTCCCCCACGTGGATGGCACGCGACGGCTCGCGTTTGCCTAATCTATACGACACTTTTCGGGGTTATCCACAGCTTTTCCGCCCCGCCTCGGGTATGTAGGCCGGGTTATCCACACAACTGGCCGCAGCGGTTGCGCCGGCCGTGCGCCGGTGTAGGTGCGCGTCGTAGCGTTGCAGGCATGAACGCACTCGAGACCTACCTCACTGCCTTAGGCCCCGGCATGGACATCATCGCCGGGTGCCAGGGCATGTCCGGGTCCGAGCTTATGGACCACGGCGCGCCCGATGCCATCGCGGCCGATCTGCTTCTTTTGTGTGAGAGCTACTTTGGCCGCACCAAATTTACCCGGCTACAGCGCCGTGCTATTGCCGACGCCCGTCGCAACACCCATTCTATCGCCACACTCACCGCCCTAGAGCGCATTGTTAACCGCGCCCCGAGCAAGAAACAGGCCTGGGAGCTACGCGCGGAGTGCTGCGCAATGACCGGCGCGATGAGCCATATTCTCAAGCACGCCCGCCGGCGCCTGCACGAGATGAAAGACAACACCGTTACTCCAGGTGTGCGCACTTACCGACGCCCCAATGACTACTGGACGCTTGCCATCACCGGAACCTCTAGTTTCATCGCGGATCTCAACGCCGCGCTGGCCGCGACCGGGAAGCAATCGCTCGAGGCGGTAGAAAAAATTTTCTTTGACCAGGCAGCGGCCGCGCGGGCAGAGGTGATAACCAATGCCATCGTGCCATTAGACAAATTCATTCGCATCCGCGACGGCCACGGCGACGATATCGAGCTCGACCTGACCAATGGCGCCACCATTACCGGCACCGAATATCTGCGGCGCGTACTCAACGACGTCGGCTTTTCTGGCGATAGAGAAACCGGCTACGTCACGCTCGTGCACCCCGAAGAAGGGCCGGTCAACCTCTACCGCACGGCGCGCGTGGCCAATGACAAACAGCGCATCATGGCCGCTGCAGAAAACCCACGCTGCGCCTGGCCGGGCTGCAACCAACCGGCCGATCTCTCCCAGGTCCACCACCTCAAGGCGTGGAGTAACGGTGGGGAGACGAATATGAAAAACCTGGTCATGTGCTGCGCCTACCATAACGGCGTCAACGATGATGACCCCAACGCTCCGCCCCGGCGCGGCCGCCTCGAGCGGGTGGGCGGGCGCATTGTGTGGCGTCCACCGTTTACCCCGCGCGAGTAAACACGCTCCTCAAACGCGCGAAAAGGCGCTCAGAGATAGCCTGAGCGCCTTCTACGCATGCCGTTTTACTCCCACTCGATGGTTCCCGGTGGCTTGGAAGTGCAGTCCAAGACCACGCGGTTGACGTCCTTCACCTCATTGGTGATGCGGGTAGAAATTTTCTCCAGTACCTCGTATGGCAAGCGGGTCCAGTCCGCAGTCATGGCGTCCTCCGAGGACACTGGGCGTAGCACGATCGGGTGGCCATAGGTGCGGCCATCACCTTGCACACCAACGGAACGGACGTCGGCCAGCAGCACGACCGGGCACTGCCAAATCTGGTCATCCAGGCCGGCATTGGTCAGCTCGGTGCGGGCAATGAGGTCCGCCTCACGCAGCGTCTCCAAGCGTTCCTCGGTTACCTCACCGATAATGCGGATACCCAAACCTGGGCCTGGGAATGGCTGGCGGTTAACGATTTCTTCCGGCAATCCCAGCTCGCGGCCGACGGCGCGTACCTCGTCTTTAAACAGCAGACGCAGCGGCTCAACCAGCTCGAACTCCACGTCATCTGGCAAACCGCCAACATTGTGGTGAGACTTAATATTCGCCGTGCCATCGCCGCCGCCAGACTCGACGACGTCCGGGTACAGCGTGCCCTGGACGAGGTAGTCGACGGTGGAGCCTGCGGGGGCGTCGTCAAGCACGCCCGCTACCGCGCGCTCAAAGGAACGGATAAACTCCGCGCCGATGGCCTTACGTTTAGCTTCAGGGTCGCTAACGCCTGCCAGCTTTTCCAGGAAGGCAGCGCGTTCGTCCGCGGTCACCAGCTTCGCGCCGGTGGAGGCGACAAAGTCCTTTTCTACCTGCTCGCGCTCGCCGGCACGCAGCAGGCCGTGGTCAACAAAGACACAGGTGAGGCGATCACCGATAGCACGCTGCACCAGCGCGGCCGCCACAGCCGAATCCACACCGCCGGACAGGGCGCAAATAGCGCGGCCTTCCTCGCCCACCTGGGCGCGGACATCGGCAATGAGCTGCTCGGCGATATTATCGGCCGTCCAGTTCTGCTCTAGGCCAGCAACCTCAGTAAGGAAGCGGGTAAGCACCTCCTGGCCGTGCGGCGAGTGCTGTACCTCAGGGTGGTACTGCACACCGGCCATCTTCTTGTCTAGGCACTCCATCGCTGCAACCGGAGCACCGGCCGAGGTGGCCGTAACCTCAAAGCCTTCGGGAGCGGCAGATACGGCATCGCCGTGAGACATCCACACCTTGTGGGTAGCCTCTAGGCCTTCGTGAAGTACGCCGCCCTTAACATTCATATCGGTACGGCCGTACTCACGCTCGCCAGTCGACGACACGGTGCCACCAAGCGCATGGTTCATGGCCTGGAAGCCGTAGCAGATGCCGAAGACAGGAATGCCGAGCTCAAGCAGCTCCGGCTTCAGGGCCGGGGCACCGTCAGCATAGACGGAGGACGGGCCACCCGACAGGATAAGCGCGGCGGGATCTTTAGCTTTGATTTCCTCCACAGACGCGGAGTGAGGGACAACCTCGGAGTAAATCTTGGCCTCGCGCACGCGACGGGCAATAAGCTGCGCGTACTGAGCGCCAAAGTCCACAACGAGGACGGGGCGCGGGGTAGTGTTTGGCTTAGTCACGCCCCATAGTCTAACCCACTAAACTGATAGCTTATGAAGCGCTTGGCTATTGTGCTCACCACCGGGCTATTGTTATGCGGTTGTGACGCTACCCCAACTACGGCCAAGGTGACGTCTGCGCTGGATGAACAAGGTCCACAACGGGTAACACTCCCAGCCGCAGAAGTCTTTGGAAGCAAGTGGGACGAGTGGGCTCCCTTATGCGGCACTCAGCAGGCAGAGCGCATGGGATACCCAGAAGTAGCGCATAATTCGGTAGTGCTGCGCGCGAAAGAGGAAAAGAAGGTTGTAGAACTCAATCCTGCGGGAGCACGCGTGTGCCCAGTCCACGATGCAGGACAATGGCGGCCGATGTCGCGCGAGACCACATGGAGGAGGGAAGGCGGTTGGCAGTTGGTTTCCTGACCACCCTCCTTCTCCGCCACGCTCTACCTCTCCAGAGGAAAAGAAAGCTTGAAGACAAAACGCGGCTGCGCCAAGAAAGCACAGCCGCGTTCGAGATTGCCATTTAGTGGCGGACGGCGAGCTCAACCTTCTGGAAGGACTTCAGGTCGGTGTAGCCGCACTTTGCCATGGAGCGGCGTAGCGCGCCGACCAAGTTGGTGCGGCCGAAGGGCTCGCTGGAGGGACCGTGCAACACCGTTTCAAGCGAAGGAGCGGCAGACTCTTCTGCAGCTTCGGCCGGGGTACCGGCGGTGAGGAAATCAACATCCAAGTCGGCATCAGCTCCGGAGAACTGGACGAAGCCGCGGGGGAAACGCGGGTGACCGGCCGTGGCGGGCCAGTACCAGCCTTTACCGCCGGCCTCGCGGGCCTGAGCAAGCAGTGGGCCGAGAGCGACACTGTCGGCGCCACAAGCAAAAGCCTTGGCAATATTGCCGGAGTTTTCAAACTCGGTATCGGCGATGATGTGCACGTAGCGGCCGCCAGTCTCGTCGAGGTAGTCGCGGCGGGCGGCAGCGGCGTCGGCAATAGCGGTGGCCATGGCCGAGTCGATACCAACGGTCTCGGCGTTGGTCGTCACGCCCGCGCCCACGATAACGCCGGCCGCGCCAGTGCGCATCAGGTGCAGCGCGGTGGTGTAGTCGGTAACTCCGCCCGCGATGACCGGCACATCCAGCGATCCGATGAACTCCTTGAGGTTCAACGGCTCGCCACCAGTAGCTACGTGCTCGGCCGAGACCAGGGTGCCCTGAATAAACAGCAGCTCGGCACCGGCCGCGATCACCTTCGGGGCCATCTCACGAGCATTTTGCGGAGAAACGCGCACAGCAACGGTGACGCCGGAGTCACGGACTTGGGAGATGCGTTCGGTAAGGAGGGCGTCGTCAAGCGGGGCGGCGTGCAACTCCTGAATGATGGAGTTATCGCCCGGCTGCGAGTAAATGCGAGCTAGAGCGCCTTCGAGATCCTCGTGGCGGCCCCACAACCCCTCAGCATTAATGACGCCCAGGCCACCTTGCTTGCCCATCTCGATGATGAACTCGGGCGTGGCGAGCGCATCGGTGGGGTGGGACACGAAAGGGATGTCGAAGGTATAGGCATCGATGTGCCAGGTGGTATCCACGTCCTTGGAGGAGCGGGTACGGCGTTGCGGCACGATGGATAGTTGCTCTAGATCAAAGGTGCGGCGGGCCTCGCGGCCGATGCCAATTTCGGCGTATTCACGCATGATATTCCTAGCGGTAGTTTGGTGCTTCTGCGATTTGCTGCAGGTGGTGCGGGTGGGATTCCTTCAGGCCCGCGGCGGTGATTTGAACGAAGCGCTTGGTCTTCAGCTCGGCCAGGGTGGCGGAGCCGGTATAGCCCATGGAAGCGCGCAGGCCGCCGATAATCTGGTGCACGATGGCATCGATATCGCCGCGGAAGGGCACTCGGCCCTCGACGCCTTCTGGAACCAGCTTGTCCTCGCTGCGAACATCGGCCTGGAAGTAGCGATCCTTGGAATAGGAGCGCTTTTCGCCGGAAAGTCCACGGCCCTGCATGGCACCCATGGAGCCCATGCCGCGGTAGCGCTTGTACTGCTTGCCCTGGTAGACCACGATGTCACCGGGCGCCTCAGTGGTCCCGGCAAACATGGAACCCAGCATGACGGTATCGGCGCCGGCCGCTAGGGCCTTGGCGACGTCGCCGGAGTACTGCATGCCGCCATCGCCGATCACCGGTACACCGGCCGGGCCAGCTACCGCGGCGGCTTCCATCAGGGCCGTAATCTGCGGCGCTCCCACGCCAGCGACGACGCGGGTGGTGCAAATGGAGCCCGGGCCAATGCCGACCTTGATGGCATCCGCGCCGGCATCAATCATTGCCTGGGCGGCCTCACGGGTGGCAAGGTTACCGCCGATGACATCGACCTTGGAGCCAAAGTCCTTTTGGACGCGGGAAACCATTTCCAACACGCGGTTGTTGTGGGCATGGGCGGAATCGACGACGAGGGCGTCCACGCCGGCGTCGACAAGCGCGGCGGCGCGCTGGTAGGACTCCTCGCCGGTACCGATGCCGGCCGCAACCAACAGGCGGCCGGCCGAGTCCTTCGACGCGTTAGGGTACTGCTCGGACTTTACAAAGTCCTTGACGGTAATCAGGCCGGTGAGCTTATTATCCGCATCGACGATGGGCAGCTTTTCCACCTTATTGGCCGACAACAGCTCGAGGGATTCCTCCTTGGATACGCCCTCGCGCGCTACGACGAGCGGCATGGCCGTCATAACCTCGCTGACCTTGCGATCAAAGTCAGGCTCGAAGCGCATATCGCGGTTGGTGCAAATACCGACTAAAGTGCCGTCCTCATCTACCACCGGCAGGCCGGAGATACGGAAGCGGGCGCACAGCGCGTCTACCTCCCCAATGGTCATATCCGGGCGGGCAGTGATGGGGTCGGTGACCATGCCGGACTCGGAGCGCTTGACTATTTCTACCTGCTCGGCCTGGTCCTCGGTAGACAGGTTGCGGTGCAGCACGCCGATGCCGCCCTGGCGCGCCATGGCAATGGCCATGCGGGCCTCAGTCACGGTATCCATGGCGGCCGAGGCAAGCGGGACGCCGAGGCGAATATTGCGGGTAAACTGCGCGCCGGTATCGACCTCGGAGGGCACGATATTGGATTCGGCGGGCAACAGAAGCACATCGTCAAAGGTCAGGCCGCGCAGGGCTACCTTGTTCGGGTCATCTCCACCAGTATGAATACGGTTCTCGCTCATCGAGGTCTCTCCTTAACAGGTTTAGCGGCTACCACAACTGTAGTGCTTTGCCGGCCGACGACACCATTTGGGCAGGGGTAAATTGCCTCGGGAGGGTAAGTTCAATAGGCTCGCAGGCGTGAACTTCTTCGCCAATATGCCCCGCGATCCTTTCGCCGATGACCCGAATGACCCCGCCTCCTTCCTGGAGGAGGACGAGCAGGCCATGCCGCTTACCGACGACGACCGAATCGCCATCATCCACGACCTCGCGCTGGTGCAGAAATTCGCGTCCATCCTCGGCCCGCGCGGCATCGACGGCATCTTCTTCCTCTGCGAGGATTGCCAGGAAAATCACTTTTATGAGTGGGATATCATGGCCGCAAATATGCGCGCCACGCTCGAAGGGGAGCTAGCGCCAGTGCATGAGCCAGGCGCCGAGCCGGATCCCTCCCGCTATGTTCCCTGGGACTACGCCCTGGGTTACTTGGATGGCCTAGAGGGCCGCTAGCTTCTACTGCTGCTGGCCCAACTCGATGGTGGTCGTCGGCTCATCCTCAACGTTGGGGTTGGGCTGCGGGTTTGGCTGCCCTTGTTCCGTGACCACCACGGTTTCGGTGGCGTACTGAGTTTCGGTCACGGTAACCTGCTCCGGCTGCTGTTCCGGTTGGGAAGCTTCTTCCGCCACGGTTTCGGTGGCGGTCTCCGTCACGGTGTGCGGGGCGGGCTTCGGGTGCGCAGAGCGCTTGTGTTCCGCCTCACTGTTGGCGGCGATGGCCTTTTCTTCCTTGCCTTCGGCCGCGTCCAGCTTGGCTCGGGCATCCCTCATCAGTTCCCGAGCACCTTCAATATCGCCTTCGGCCGCGCGAGATTCCATCTCTTCCAGCGTTCCGGCCAGCTCTACATTGCGGGTCTTATCCCCTTTATCAAAAGTTCCGGCATGCAGCATTGCGCCACCGGCTCCAGCAATGACTAGGGTTGCAGCGGCCGCGCCAATGAGACCATGCACGAAAGGCCCGCCGCGGCGACGCTTGCGCGCCTTACCAAGATCAATAACCTGAGGCTCCGCCTCAGCGCCTTCTACCAGCGGGGCCGGAGGCATGTGCTTGTCGACGTCCCCCTTTAACTCCAGCAGCAACCCCGCCAGGTCATCCTGACGGTCGGAAGGGTCGTTGCCTTTCGAAAGCTCAGTGAGGAATGCATCATCATCGACCAAGGGCTGGAGCTGGTCCGCTAGGTCGTCGTTATCGCCGTGGTGCTTAGAAGCCATGATGGTGTCTCTCCCCCTTCCTTTCTGTTATGAAATACCTGCTGTGAGATTGGGCCACAAGCCCCTTAGTGTGCAGTTTCCTGCGCGACTTGGAGGGTCTTTCGCAATTGAGCTAGTGCTCGGTGTTGTGCCACACGGACCGCGCCTGGAGTGGAACCCACAATTTCCGCAGTCTCTTCTGCTGACAAACCGTTGAACACGCGCAGAATAACGATGTTTTTCGCCTTATCACTTAATGTATCGAGCAAGGCGCGCATTCTGTTACTACCGTCGGCCTCTAGCGCCCACTCTTCAGGAGTGGCTTCACGCGCGGAGTCTTCCGGAATTTCTTCGGTAGGCGTGGACTTATCGCGGCCCATCGCGCGGTGAGCATCAGTGACCTTATTAAATGCGATGCCATAAACATAGGCCATAAAAGGACGGCCCTTGTCCTCATAGGAACCAATCGAGGTAGCCACTGCTAGGCAAATCTCTTGGGCCACATCTTCCGCGGTGGGTTGGCGGCCGCCCCCGATGCGGGCGCGGCAGTAACGCAGGACCTGCGGGTGAATGATCTGCAGGACTTTTTGCAGCGCTCGACGGCTGCCGTCGACGGCATGCGGAACGAGATCCGCTAGCTCCTGTTCCCTATCGCTCACGTATGCACCCTCTGAGATGTTTTCGACCGGTAACTAACCATATTGGCACACGGGGAGTTTATGCAAAGGCAACGCGCAGCCCCATTACCTATGCAAGCTGAGCGGCAGAAAATTCACAAACCGTTAACCTTCGGCGTTTGCGCTGGTAAACCATGGTGCAGGAAGAGGAAGTGCGAGAATAATACTTAAAAGTCAAAAATCGGTAACCCACCGTTTACCCACGCGCGAAACACTACGTGAGGTTGCTTTCCGCGACGCTGCGGAAGCCACACAAGAATTCTCGCCCTTACAAAGGAGCTTAGTAACGTGTCTCAGCCTCATTTGCTTCCCGGTCCCACCGCTGACCTGTGGGATTGGCAGCTACAAGGCGCCTGCCGCGGAGAAAACTCGGACGTATTTTATCACCCGGATGGCGAGCGCGGCCGCGCCCGCGCCCAGCGCGAGAATCGCGCCAAAGCCATCTGCAATTCTTGCCCGGTCATTGATTTGTGCCGCGAGCATGCCTTGCAATCCGCCGAGCCCTACGGTGTCTGGGGCGGAATGAGCGAATCCGAACGCGTGGTAGAGCTTCGCCAGCGTCGCCGCGCCGCCGCGCCGGTCAACGCTTAAGGCAGGAAAGTTAGGGGGAGACGAGGGCGTCGGCAAAAACGCCCCGTCACCGAGTCACGCTGTTCGGCTAAGTCTGCTGGCGTGCCGCTAAAGACCGCCTGGCCGCCGGCCAAACCGGCTCCGAGGCCCAAATCGATGGCGTAGTCCGCGTGCGCGAGCACAGCCAGGTTGTGGTCGATACGGATGACGGTATGGCCGGAGTCCACCTGCTCATCACGCCCGGCTCCACGTAGACCACACCCGCGCCGTTGCGCTTGAGGCAGGCACCCTCGAAACTCGCGGAATAAGAGTGCGGGTTTGATGCCATTGGCCTTGGCGAAGGCCTTGCGAACGGGGTCGGTATCACCGGTGACCTTGATGTATTCCACGGCCCTAGTCCAGGTACAACAAAACCCGCCTCGCGGGAAGCGGGGCGGGTGATGTTGGTAGCCAGTTTAGTGCTGGTGGCCGTGACCGGTGTCAGCTGGCTGCTCTTCCTGTGGCTTTTCCACCACGGAGGCCTCGGTGGTAAGAACCATGCGGGCCACGGAAGTGGCGTTGACCACGGCCGAGTGGGTGACCTTGACTGGGTCAATGATGCCGTTATCAATGAGGTTTCCGTACTCCAGGGTATTGGCATTGAAGCCTTCGCCATTGGACATCTCGGCAACGCGGGAGACGACGACAGCACCGTCGAGACCGGCGTTTTCGGCGATCCAGAACGCCGGGCGGGTCAGCGCGCGGGCGACGGCGAGGACGCCGACCTTTGCTTCGCCCTCAAAGCCCTCAGCGAAGGACTCCAGCTCCTTAGAGATCTGGACCAGCACAGAGCCACCGCCGGCGATGACGCCTTCTTCAACGGCCGCGCGGGCCGCGTTGATGGCGTCTTCGACGCGCAGCTTGCGCTCGTTGACCTCGGTCTCGGTGGCGGCGCCGACGCGGATGACGGCCACGCCACCGGAGAGCTTAGCCAGGCGCTCCTCCAGCTTTTCCTTATCCCAGGTGGAGTCGGTGCGCTCGATTTCGCGGCGGATCTGCTCGCGGCGCTCCTCTACCGCTTCAGCAGTGCCGCCACCATCGACGATGACAGTGTCTTCCTTGGTGATGGTCACGCGGCGAGCGGAACCCAAAACGTCGAGGCCAGCCTCGTTGAGGTTAACGCCCACCTCTGGGTCGATGACGGTGGCGCCGGTAACGACAGCCAAGTCATCCATGAAGCCCTTGCGGCGCTCGCCAAAGTACGGGGCCTTCACGGCCGCGACCTTGAGCACCTTGCGGATGGAGTTGACGACGAGCGCCTGCAGCGGCTCGCCCTCAACGTCCTCTGCGATGATGAGGGTTGGGCGGTTGGTCTCGGCGATCTTCTCCAGCAGCGGCAGGAAGTCCGGCAGGGAGGAGATTTTATTGCGGACGAGGAGCACAGCGGCGTCGTCCAGCACGGCGTGGTAGGTCTCTTCCTCCGTAGCGAAGTACGGGGAAAGGTAGCCCTTGTCAAAGGAAATTCCCTCGGTGACATCGACGGCGGAGTCGATGGTCTGGGATTCTTCGACGGTGACAACGCCGTCCTTGCCCACCTTGTCCATAGCACCGGCAACCATCTCGCCGACCTCCGGGTCGCGGGAAGAGACGGTGGCTACCTGGGCAATCTCGGACGAGGAGTTGACCGCGGTGGCGCGAGCCTTGAGCTCCTCCACGGCCTTTTCGGCCGCCGCCGCGATGCCGCGGTTAAGCTCGATTGGGTTAGCGCCAGCTGCGACGTTGCGCAGGCCTTCGAAGATGAGTGCCTGGGCCAGCAAGGTGGCGGTAGTGGTGCCGTCACCTGCGATGTCGTTGGTCTTGACTGCAACGGACTTAACCAGCTGGGCGCCGAGGTTCTCGAATGGTTCCTCGATGTCGATATCGCGGGCGATGGTCACGCCATCATTGGTGACGGTGGGGCCGCCAAAAGCCTTGGACAACACGACGTTGCGGCCGCGCGGGCCGAGAGTGACCTTGACGGCATCAGCCAGCGTATCGACGCCGCGCTGAATTCCCTCGCGGGCTTCTTGGTCGAATGCAATAAGCTTTGCCATAGTGAGGCCTACTTCTCGATGACGGCGAGCAGGTCACGGGAGGACAGCAGCAGGTACTCCTCACCGTTGTACTTCAGCTCGGTGCCGCCGTACTTGGAAAAGACCACGGTATCGCCCTCGTTGACGCCTACCGGGGTGACCTCACCCTTGTCGTTGGTGCGGCCTGGGCCTACTGCAACGACGGTAGCTTCCTGCGGCTTTTCCTTAGCGGAATCCGGGATAACCAGGCCGGAAGCGGTGGTGGTTTCAGCTTCTACGATCTGTACGAGGACGCGGTCCTCGAGAGGCTTAATGTTTGCCATGATGTTTCCTCCGTAGTGTTCGTATGCGCGCCGGTATGGCACGCGCGTGCCGGTTGTGGATGTCCAGCACAGCCGTCGTCGCGGGTGAACAACTGTGGGTCAAACAACCTGATTAGCACTCTACCCTCGCGACTGCTAACCCTCAACAATGACCCGGCCCACATTCTTAAGCCCTCAGCGATCCTTTCAGCGCTCCCGATTCCCCGCGCGTACAAAGCCGGCAAGCGCCAGCTTGACGACGCCCAGGGCGATAGACATCGCACCAAAAATTACGGCGAAGGCCGGCCACCACAGCTGCTCCACCAACGTCTGGCCGAAAGGAACCTGTGGGGTGAGCAGGTGGTGGAGTGGGAGGAGCGTCGCCAAGCACAGCGCCCAGACCACGCCGGCCGCAGTCAGGGTGAGGCAGGCCACCTCCCCCACTTGTATGCGCGCCCAGGCCCCGGGGGTAGCGCCGGCGAGGGTGAGGCCGCGGATATCGGAGGCAATGCGCCCGTGCATGAGCAGCGAGGTGAGCACGGCACTCACGATGCTGGGGGCAAAGACAGGCCCTAAAAGGGCGACGAAGACCTGCCAGGACGATAGGGTGCCGCCGGCGCCTGCGGCGCTTTCAAAGCGCAGGCCAGAGCCTACGGCGACGATAAATCCGCCGACGAGGACCCACGGCACGATGTGCGGGGTAGAAAAGTTGCGACGCACGCGTACATTGGCCCCAGCGATGCCGGCCGCGCGGGTCCATTGGTCGATAGCGGGCATAAGCCAGGGCCAAAAGAGGGCGACGAGGATGACCAAGCCCATCTCGGCCGAGAGAAGATCGCCGGGATCGGCAATGTGCAGGCACCCGTAAACCGTGCTGCCGATGGCTGCGGACGCGAGCAAGAATTTCACCACGGTCCAGGCCGGGTGTGCGGTGGTGCGCGGCCGGAAGACTCGGCGCAGTGGAGGCAGCGCGCCAACTAGCGCTGCGGACATGCAGACTATGACCGCAATGACCGTGACCTGGCCAGTAATGGCAAGGTCCGGCATGGGGATGCCATCGCTGCGTAGCGCGCGTACGCACGGAGCGAGCAGCGGGCCGGCCGGCAGTACTCCAAGGAGCCCTGCGGCCGCGCTGACTACGGCGACCTGGCCTAGAATGAAGGCAATAATCATCCACCCCGGCATGCCCACCATGCGCCAGGAACGGTAGACCGGCTCGCGCTCGGCGATGATAAGGCGCATTTGCGATAGCGTCACCAACACCACCACGCACAGGGCCATGCCGAGTACCGTGCCGCCCACCGGGCCGGCGGGGTTTTCTTCGGCCCCGGAGGAGGCGACCAGCATGGCTAGCGCCAGGGTGCACGAGGTGGAAGAGACCACCAACGTCAGCGCCACGGCCAGCCACGATAACCAATTGGACTGTAAGTCCTTAAGCCACACCAGCATGGGCTACCTCCTCAAGGGAAATAACGCGGTCGGCCGCTTCAGCGGCGAGGTGCGAGTGGGTCACCATAATCACGCTGGCGCCATCGCGGGCGGCGGTGCGCAGGTGGGAAAGGACGGTGGATGCGGTGGCGTCGTCAAGCGCGCCTGTGGGTTCGTCGGCGAAGATATAGGGCGCTTGAGCCAGCAGGGCCCGGGCTACAGCCACGCGTTGTTGCTGACCACCGGAAAGCTGTGCGGGCAGGCGGCGCTCCAGACCAGCAAGGCCGAGCGAATCAAAGACCTCCGCCACCCGGCTGCGTGACGGGCGCCGGCCGGAAAATCGCGCGGTCAAGGTGGCATTGCGCTGCGCATTGAGGGATTCCAAGAGGTTATAGTCCTGGAATACAAAGGCACGCTGCCTGCGCCCCGGCGCGTTGACTTGTCCGGAAGTGGGTTTATCCAGCCCGGATAGCAGGTTTAGGAGCGTGGTTTTACCGCTACCGGAAGGCCCCATGATGGCGACGAATTCGCCCGGGGCGATGGAAACAGTGACCCGCTTGAGCACAGTGCGGCGGCCGTAGCGCTTGGTGAGATTTTCTGCTTTTAACATGCCTTTGATTCCACTCGGCCGCGCAGAAGAAAGACATGGGGCGGGCTGCCCAGAAAATGGTAGAGCTAGCTCTACTGCTCCACGCCGGGTAAGGCGGCTAGGCTCTTGGGTTATGCGAACCCTCAAAGCCTGCGCGTGGAGCCTTGTCCTTGGCGCGCTATTTATCCCGGCATTGGTGGTTTCGGTGCTGATGCTGCCGTGGGTTCCGCTGGTGGGACGCGCCGCGGAATTTGTCGGCCGGTTGGGTGCACGGTGGATGGGCGTGGAGATCCCTTCCCGGCGTGCGGGCCGGTGGTTTGATTGGCAGCAGTTTTATCACCTTATTATGCAGCTATTGCTTTCAGCTGCCTGCTTTGCCGCGTGGACTGCCTTGGGTTTTACGGCGGGTGTGCTGGTCATTGCGCCATTCGTGCCAAAGACCGAATTCTCCTTTGGCGAGTGGTCTACCACCAACCGGCCGCTCATTTTCTTTACCTGCTGGCTCACCGCGCCGTTGCTGGTGGCTTTATTGGTGGGGCTCAACCGCCTGTTGGTCTTGGCGTCGACCTCGTTGACTCGGCTGGCGTTGAGCCCCTCGGCCGAGGAGTTGGCGGCCTCGCGCGCCACGCTTATCGATGCCTTCTCCGGCGAGCGCCGCCGCATCGAGCGCGAGCTGCACGATGGACCGCAGCAGTACCTGACCGCGCTCAAGCTCAACTTGGCGGCGGCGAAGTGGCAGGCCCCGTCCGAGGCGCTGCCTGCTTTGGCCGATGCGGAACATAATGCTTCTTTGGCCCTGGCTTCCCTGCGCGCAACGGTGCGCGGCATTGCCCCGCAGGTGCTTTTCGACGCCGGGCTTATCCCCGCCCTCGACGAGCTACTCGCCCACTCCGGGCTGGAGACTGAACTGCACGTGGACGGGCCGGAACGCTCCGTGGACGAGACCACTGCCCTGCTGGCCTATCATGCGGTGGCCGAGGCACTTACCAATGCCTCCAAGCACGGCGCGGCCACCGAAGCCACAGTAATGGTTACCTTTGAGGACATGTTGCGCTTGGACATCGTTGATAATGGCACCGGCCCCGACCGCCCCTCGGCCGAGGCAGCCGCTTCCGGCGCAGCGACAGACGCCACGACGGGGGCCGGTACCGGCATAGCCGGGCTACGCGAGCGCGCCGCCGCACTGGGCGGCACGCTAAAACTTGCCGCGGCACACGAGACTGCCGCGGGCGAACGCGGCGGCCGACTACTAGTCGAGCTGCCGCTGAAGGAGGCGGAATGAAACTATTACTCGCGGAAGATTCCGCGCTGCTGCGCGCCGGGCTCGAGCAGCTACTCAGCTCTTTGGGCCATAGAGTTACAGCCGCCACGGATGCCGAAGAACTGCGCGCAATCGCTGGGCGAGAAGCCTTCGACCTCATTATCAGCGATGTGCGCATGCCGCCCACCATGACTGACGACGGCCTGCGAGCCGTCCATGACCTGCGAGCGCTAAACCCTACCCAACCAGTGGTGGTGCTAAGCCAATACGTAGCGGCAAGCTACCTCGACCGCCTCTTGGAGCACGGGGGATTTGGCTATCTGCTCAAAGAGCGCGTCTCTGATGTAGAGGAATTCGTGCGCACGCTCGACGAGGTCGCCCGCGGCGGCACCGTGGTGGACCCAGAGGTGGTTACGGCACTGCTGTCTGCAAAGCGCACCGGCCTCGCCCAACTCACCTCACGCGAACGGGAAGTGCTGGGGCTTATGGCCCAAGGATTGAGCAATAAAGAAATTGAAGACACGCTCGTTCTTAGCGCTGGAGCGGTAAGCAAGCATGTCTCCAATGTTTTTACGAAGCTCGGGTTCCTGCCCGAGGATTCTAACCGACGGGTCAAGGCCGTGCTGGCGTGGCTGCGCCACACCGAGCGCTAATAACGCCGGCGACGCGAGCTACTTCTTGGAGCTGAGTCCACTCAAAGCATCGCTGGAGCTCAGGGAGCTGCCGCCTTCCGGATCCTGTGGCACCTCTGGGGTGTCGGGGTCGGTAGAGGCGTCGGCAGGCGCAGCGCCACGGTCCTTCTTCTTCAGCGAAACCTTGTCTACCAGGGTGTTATCGGCTTCGTTGAAGGTAGCGAAGGTGAGCTTGTCATCGGAGACATCCACGCGCATGTAGTCCTCGGTGTAGTCCTGGCGCCACATGGCGGTGGACTCATGGGCGAGCTTCGGATCGATGGTCTCCATGCGTGCGCCCTTGTGCTTCTGATTATTAACGTCAGTGAAGTCGTAGTACTTGCCGCCACCCGCGGTGGTGGTGGTCAGATACAAGGACTCACCATCCTTGGGTTCGAGGACATCGCCGCGCTGCGGCTTCTTTTCTGGCAGGACTGGCTTGTTGTTTTTCATCAGGTGGCTGCGGGTGTAGATGTGGTCGTGGCCGGAGAGCACGGCATCCACGTTGAGCTCAGAGAGTACCGGGGTGAGCTTCTCGCGCAGGTTGGTGACGTCCTTATCAAAGTGGTGCGAGCCCTGTGAATACGGACCGTGGTGCATGCCAACTACGATCCAGTCATTATCCGCGCCACGAGATTCCACGGCCTCGCGCAGGAATTGCTCGTGGCGGGCAATATCGGCGTCGGAAGAAGCATTGGAGTCCAGGCCAATAAAGAGCACGTTATTGCGCTCGAAGTAGTGGTCGCGGATATCTTCGGCCTGGTGGGGGTTAGAGAAGTGCTCATCATGATGTTTCATGGTGAGGTTATAAGTCTCGTGGTTGCCCGGAACGGTATTGGTCGGGATGTGACGAATTTCCGGGGCGGAGAAGTAGGCATCGTACTGCGGCACTTGGGCGCCCCAGCCTTCTACTTGATCCCCTAGGGACCAGATCATGTTGGCATTGGGCACATGGGAAGCCGCGTGAGCGATGGTCTTGCGCCACTGCTCCGCTTGGTCATCTACCTTGAGGTCCACGCCGATTTGCGGGTCTGCAACGGTGAGGAAAGACCACTCATCGCCATTGGAGCCGGTGTTAAAGGTCTCTGGTTCGGACCAGCCGCCTTCCTCAGAGCCAACGCGGTAGGAGTACTCGGTATCCGGCTGCAGATCGGTGGCGGTGGCGAACTGGGATTTATAAAGCAGGGCGCCGTAATCGCGTTCCTCGGCGCGGAAAGTCTTGGTGCCTTCCGGGCCGGTAACCTCGAGGACTTCGTCGGCTTTGGACTTGGTGCGCCACGTAACCATTACCTGGGATTCATCCTCGCCCGGCTGCAGGATGGTGCGGTAGATGGGCGAATCAGCGGCCAGCGCCGGGGTGGCGGGCACGATGGTGGCGGCACCGCCCACGGCAAGGGCGGTAACGAAGGAGGCGACGAAGCGCGATGATCGAAGCATACAGTTTTCACCTTTTGGAGTCTTAGAAAAAGCAGTACGGCTCCCTAGGACACCATAAGAATGTGAACACCGTATTACGAGCGCGCGAAAAGCGCTTGAACCCTACCTGTGAGGGGCTAGGTTTAAAGGCTCTTGGTGGAATTGATAACGGCCGCGCGCCAGAGCGTGTACTCCTCTGGGTTATCTTCGCGGTAGTTCTTGACGGCGCGAATGCCCTGCTCCACGGACTCGATGACGGCGTCAATGGTTTTATCTTCGCCCTCGGCATCAACGAAGATGACCGGACCACAAATGGAGCGGATGGGGTCTTGCAAGAAAGCGGCATTGCCGGTGGCGGCGGCGTTGCGCGCCAAGGAGGCTACTGGGTTGGGTTCGGCGCCTTCGGCCTTGGCTTCGGGGTTGTAGAGCGCCGCATAGGTGGTGCCGTCTTCTTGGAATACTACGGAGACGCGGCCCTCAGTGGTGCCGCCCAAGAACTGGTTGGCGTGCTCCAGCTCGAATTCCAGCTTGCGGCGAGTGAGATCAGGGTTGACAAGGAAACCGACGGTCATGAGAGAAAGCTCCTTCACAAAGCCAAGAGGGCATGAACGCCTTTTAGGGTACCGGCCCCGCACCCCGCCTGCAGAGCGAGAAAGAAGAACTTTAGGTTAACTGCGGCTCTTCCACATCCAGCTGGGTATCGGTGCCAACTCCGAGGCCAGAGGGCTGGGCACCTTCATGAATAAGCTGCGCACCAATGGCCGCGATCATCACGCCATTGTCGGTACACAGCGAAAAGCGCGGCACGCGCAGCTCGACCCCAGCGGCGGCACAGCGCTCGCTAGCCAGCTCGCGCAGGCGGGAATTAGCGGCCACGCCGCCTCCCAGTAGCAGCACCCGGGCGCCCGTGTCCTCGCAGGCACGCACGGCCTTGGCGGTCAGGACATCGGCCACGGCTTCCTGGAAGCTGGCGCAGACATCTTCCACGCTGATGGTTTCCCCTGCCTTTTCGGCGCGCTCCACGTAGCGGGCCACGGAGGTCTTGAGCCCAGAGAAGGAAAAATCGTGGCGGTGCGGGCCGCGCAGATCCTCGGCGCGGGACATGCCGCGCGGGAAATCGATGGTGGCTTCGCCGCGGGCGGCGAGCTTATCAATCACCGGGCCACCGGGGTAGCCCAAACCGAGGAGACGGGAGACTTTGTCGTAGGCTTCACCGGCGGCGTCGTCAAGCGTAGAGCCCAGCTCGCGCATGGGCTTGCCGACGGCCTCAACCTCCAACAGCTGCGTATGCCCGCCCGAGACCAAGAGGGCCACCGAATGCGGCAGCTCTTCGCCTTCCAGGTTGGCCACGGCAACGTGGCCGCCTAGGTGGTTAACGCCGTAGAAAGGCACGCCCCAAGCCGCGGCATAGGCCTTGGCGGCCGAGGCACCCACCAGCAAAGCACCGGCTAGCCCTGGCCCCACGGTGGCGGCGATGGCATCTGGCTTAGCGATGCCCGCCTCATTCAGCGCCGCCTGCATCACCTGCGGCATGGCCTCAAGGTGGGCACGGGAGGCGATCTCCGGGACGACGCCGCCGAAACGCGCGTGCTGCTCCATGGAGGAAGCGACAGCATTGGCGATGATTTCCATGTGGCCGTCCTCGCGAAGCTCGACGATGCCCACGCCGGTTTCATCGCAGGAGGACTCGATGCCCATGATCTTCATGACTGCTCCTTAATTATCTTTAACGCTCGGACTGGCGCGGGCGCACCATCACGTGCGCATCTGCTCCGGAGGGTTGGTAGTAATTCTCACGAATCCCCTGCTTGGCAAAGGCATAACCCTCATAAAGGCCGATAGCAGGTTCGTTGCCTACCCGTACCTCGAGGAAGACCGGGGCGTCTTTAAGATCCGCAATATGGCAAATATTGTCCATCATCATGCGAGCAACGCCGCGGCGCTGTGCGGCGGGGTCGACGCCGATGGTGTGGATTTCAAATTCTGGATCAGCCGCTGGCCCCATCATGCCGATTCCCGCATAACCTAGCAGCACTGTAGATTCGTGCGCGGGGTCGAGCGCGCCTTCTACCCCGAAATAGAAGTTGAAGGGCTGGGCCATTTCCTGGTGGAAAACTCCGCTGGACCATGGGGTCTCTCCGGGGAAAAGGACTTTTTCCAGCTCGGCGCATCGAGGCGCGTCGGCCGGGGTCAACTCGCGCAGCTTCACAGTTCAACCTTAGGAATGGCGGCCGACAGCTGTTGCTGCTTCGGCGGAACCGCATCCGGGCGGCGTAGGTAGAGCGGCACAACGGGGGCTGGTTCCGCAGTGAGGTCAGCTACGGCCACTAGGGCTGCTGCGGTGGGATGGGCCGCGCGGTGTGGCAACTCGGTCAGCTCCTCCGGTAGCTGTGCGGCGAGGCGCTCGGGGATGATGACCTCGGCCGTAGCGTTAAGTCCCACCTCAACTTCTGCCGGCTTAGTTACCTCAGGACCAGAGATGCGCTGCACACCAGAATCGGTGGCGCGGTAGGTGGCCCAATAGATCTCTTTGCGGCGTGCGTCGGTAGCCACCAAGGCGGTGGCCTCGCCACCCGCGTCTGCGGGGCTCGCGTGGAGGCCGGCAGCATAGGCGATTGCATCGTGGGTGCATACGCCGTGGAGGGGGATGGACAGGGCGTCGGCAAGCGCGGAGGCAGTCGCCATACCCACGCGCAACCCGGTAAACGGGCCTGGGCCCACGCCGGTGACCACCGCATCTAGGTCGGAATACTCCATACCTGCCTCTGCGAGGGCGTCAGTGATCGTAGGTATGAGCAGCTCATTATGAGCGCGGGTATCTTCCAATACGCGCTCGGTGGTCTGCCCAGTGGCGGTATCTACTACCCCGGTGACCAAGGCGGTAGTTGCCGTGTCGATCGCGAGGACGCGCATTAGCCAACCAGCTTCCAGGTTCCATCCTGACGCTGGAACGCCAAAGGCTGAGCGCCCTGGACCATCGGTACTCCGCCATCCAGGCTCTGGCCCTGCTGCTCCATGGCCTTGATTTGGGTATTGATCATTTCACAGACTTCGACCTTTTCCGGGTCCAGCTCTTCGATGAAGGGCTCAGTGCTCTGGGAGATGGCAACCGCGTAGCTCTTGCCCTCTGGGACCTTGCCATCTTCAAAAGTGATGTCCTTGGTATCGATCTGTGCCTCTTTGACCTTCTCTTCCTGCATGCCCGGGCAGATGAAGCCAATAGCGGCATAGTCCTTGCCGTAGACATCGGACGGAATAAGGCTCATCGCCTCCAGGTTTTTCGGCGTCTTAGACAGCGTGGAGCTGAGGTTTCCCTCCAATGGATTGTCCTCGCGCAAGGTAGACGAGGCGAGGAGAACCATCATGACAACAATAAAGATGGCGATAATGGCGGCGGTAAGGTTGCGAGCGAATTTAGTCATGGGGTGAGTAAAGCTCCTTGAAAAGTTTTAGATTTCAGGCGGTGGGCGGTTTATCTGGCAACCGATGCTACCTGGTTAGCCGCAACACAAAACCCACAGGGTAGTGCCTGCCAGTGTAGGCGGGCACCCCTGTGGGTGAGTAATTAACGCGATGTATTGACGCTATAGCAATAGCAAAAGCAGCACCTGCGAGGCGATAATCTTGCCGATGATTGTCGTGGGATACACCGTGGCCCAGCCACGACCGGCCAGCTCGGTGCCGGTTTGGTCGCGAATATAGGCAAAGACCGCCGGATTGGTGGTCATGCCAGCCGCACAGCCCATGGCCTCGTCCCACTTCAGCTTCAGCACCAGCATGCCGATGACGCCAATCAGGATAGCGGAGGTCAAGGTGATAATGAGACCCACGCCCATAATGGTCAGGGAGGACGGATCCGTTAGGGCATCGCGGAAGGAAGCGCCGGCCGAAGTACCCACGCCAGCGAGGAAGAGGGTCAGTCCCATATTAGAAATGGTTTCGCGCGTATGGAATGGCATCTGCCAGTTAAGCGGACCTGTCCGGTTGAGGTAGCCCAGCAGCAAGCCGACGACCACGGGGCCGCCACCGAAGCCTAGCTGCAAGGTGGAACCGCCTGGCATCGGAATCGGAATGAGGCCAAGCAACATGCCCAGCGTCAGGCCGATAGCCATGGACAGCAGGTCCGCGTTACCCAAAGCAGCTTCAGAGTCACCGAGATACTTGCGTACATAAGACAAGCGGCTCGGGCTGGTTACTACGCGAACACGATCCGAATAGTTAAGCACCGTATCTGGATGCGGGACGAGGTCCTTATCGCCCTTACGAATACGAGCGATGATAAAGCCGTGGTCTAGGGCCTTGATCTCGCGAACCGACTTACCTGCAATGTCCGGGTTAGACACGGTAACGCGGGCGTACTTTAGACCGGCTTCCTCGGTCAGCTCCACCGGGTATTCTTCACCCAAAATCTCAATGGCCTTATCGACGGCCTCTTCGGAGCCATTGAGGAGGTATGCTTCGTCCTCGCATAGCGGCATTTCTGGGACGGCGAGGCGGTGACGCTCTTCGTCAGAAACGATACGAGTAGCAACGACAGTCTGGCCGGTTACACGGTAGATATGACCAGCGGTATCATTAAAGTTCTTGGTCAAGCGCACGCCCTTGGCCACGAGCTCGGCGGGAATCATGCCCTCCGCGCGGGCATCTTCCTCATGGTTGACCTTAACCACCTTGGCGCCGATAGCTGCGACCAGAATCGCGCCGATAACCGCACCCGGGTAGGCTAGGGAGTAACCGACAACCGGGGTGGAATCGCCCACCATTTCCACCACGGCGGCCATACCCGGTGTGGAGGAAAGCGAACCGGCGAACATACCGGTAGCTTCTGGCACGCTCAGGCCAAAGGCGCGGATGAGGCCAAAGCCTACGGCGACCAGGATAACCAGCATTCCCAGCATGAATACCGTGAGCTTCCAGCCACGGGTCTTAAACTCGCGGACGAAGGAAGGCCCAAAGCTTAGGCCAATGGCATAAACGAAAATCGCCAAGCCAAATTGATAGACCAAAGGCGGAATTTGGATATCAGGATTGGCAGTAGAAAGACCCAGCGCCACAAACATCGCAGCCGCGGCACCGAGGGAGATGCCGAAGATCTTAATCTTGCCAATCGCTAGACCCACCGCCATGATGACGAAGAGAGATAGCAAAGGACTAGAGGCGAGAAAATTCAACACCTCAATAGAATTACGCACTGGTTATACCCGGGGCAAATTCTCCGCGTAGGAGATTCATCACTTATCCGCACTTTAGGCGGACATTTGTGCTAATGACCGCCCCGCAACGACCACGTAAAGCGGCGAACATCCTCGTCTGTGCCCGCGTATTCCGCCGGCTCGCGGTCGATGCTAATAAACAGGTAGTGCTCCGCAATCTGCTCTACTAGTCCCCCACCCCATTCGGCAATGACCACGGCGTCTTCTAGCTCCGTGTCCAAGTCCAAAGCATCGAGCTCCCCTAGCGGATCCCCGGAATTAGCGCCGCCTTCATCGAGCAAACGGTAGGCATCAACGTGAACGAGGTCCGGCCCACCTACGGTTGAGCGGTGCACCCGGGCAATCACGAAGGTCGGCGAGGTTACCCGCCCCTTGACCTGCATGCCCTTGGCGACACCCTGCGTTAGCGTCGTCTTTCCAGCCCCCAATGGCCCATCCAGGATCACCACATCGCCAGCCTCGAGCGCCGCGCCCAGCTCTTCGCCGAAAGCATAGGTTTCTTCCACCGTGGATAGGTCACGGCTGCCGGATTCCGGAAAGCTACTGCGCATCTTCTTCTCCTATGTATTCGCGTTCGGTGCGGCCATCGGGCAAGCAGACCACCTCGTAGTTGATGGTTCCTGCCGCCGCGGCGAGATCCGTAGCCGATACTCCCCCGTTGCCGAAAATCACGGCAGCTTGACCTGTGTCCACGCCATGGGGGTTGTCGCCCAAGTCCACCACAATCTGATCCATACAGATTCGGCCTACCTGTGGATACAGGTGCCCGCCGATGCCTACATGCAAGTCGCCTTGATAACCACGCGGTAAACCATCGGCGTATCCGCAATCCACGGTGGCCAAAAATCCCGGCTTATCCGCCTTCCAGGTCAGTCCATAACAGGTGCCTTCCCCTGGCTGAATCGGCTTTACGTTAAAAATCTGCCCGGACCAAGTCATGGCTGGGCGCAGACCATGCTCGCGGCCGTCAATAGGCTCCAAACCATAGCAGGCGGCGCCTACACGTACCTGCTCAAAATAGGAGGAAGGACGCGTCAGCACAGCTGGTGAATTGGCCAGGTGATTGACTGGGCACTCCAGCCCAATCTCGCGTGCGAGCCGCAGGGCCTTGCGGAACGCCTCCTCTTGGGCGTCGTTGTGTGGATTATCCGGCTCATCAGCACAGGCAAAGTGCGACATAAGGCCGAGGACCTTGATTTGTGGGGCGTCGCGCAGCACCTTAAAAGTGTCCGCCCAATCCTCTTCATCCACACCGGAACGGTGCATGCCGGTTTCTACCTTGACATATATCTCAGCAGGAAAATCGGCTTTAACCAGCTTATGTGCCTGTTCAAGAGAGTTAACTGCTACCTCAATGCCGCAGGCAAGTGCCTCTTCGAGGATTTCGTCCGTCTGCCAAATCCACGCCACGATGGGTGCCTCCACACCCGCGCGGCGCAAATCCACCGCCTCCCGCAGAGTGGCCACGCCAAAGCTATCCGCGCCTGCACGCGCCATTACCGGCACGACTTTGACCGCGCCGTGGCCATAGGCATCGGCCTTGACCACGCACATGAGCTTGACCTCAGGCCCTACCTTTTCCTTGATGAGGCGGACGTTGTGCGCGATGGCGGAGAGATCAATGGTGGTTTTCAGCATGTCCACCATTGTGCCACTGCTCACCCTTTTGCTGAATTCGGGCGGGTAGGGGCCGGTGAGCGAGCAACGTGCCTACACAAATTTGTACAAACAAAAAGGAAGCCCCCTTTCCTACCACGCAAGAAACGCGGCAGGTAAGGGGGCCTAACGGCGGACGCTTGGAGTGGATTACTCCACGGTCACGGACTTGGCCAGGTTGCGCGGCTGGTCCACGTCGTAGCCCTTGGACTTGGCTACGTGGGCGGCGAAGATCTGCAGTGGCACGGTAGCCAGCAGCGGCTGCATGAGGGTCGGGGCCTTCGGGATGCGGATGACGTGGTTTGCGTAATCCTCCACGGCGGTATCGCCTTCTTCCGCGATCACGATGGTGATGGCACCGCGGGCACGGATCTCCTGAATATTGGAGACGACCTTGGAGTGCAGGGAGTCGCGGCCACGTGGGGATGGCACGATAACGAAGACCGGCTGGCCCTCCTCAATAAGCGCAATTGGGCCGTGCTTGAGTTCACCTGCGGCAAAGCCCTCGGCGTGCAGATAAGCGATCTCCTTGAGCTTCAGCGCGCCCTCTAGCGCTACCGGGAAGCCGACGTGGCGGCCCAAGAAGAGCACGGATTCCGCGTCCTTCATGGAATTGGCCAGGTTGGCCACCTGGTCTTCCTCGTCGATGACGCTTTGGACCTTATCCGGCATGTGGCGCAGCTCAGCAAGAACGCCCTGGATCTCATCGGCGAACATATTGCCGCGCAGCTGAGCCAGGTAGAGGCCAAGCAGGTAGGTGGCGGTAATCTGCGCGAGGAAGGCCTTGGTGGAGGCCACGGCGATTTCCGGGCCGGCGTGGGTGTAGAGCGCGGCGTCGGATTCGCGCGGGATGGACGAGCCCTGGGTATTGCAGATGGCAATAACCTTGGCGCCCTGCTGGCGGGCGTGGCGCACGGCCATCAAGGTATCCATGGTCTCGCCGGACTGGGACAGCGCAACAACGAGGGTCTTCTCGTTCACGATCGGATCGCGGTAGCGGAACTCGTGGGCGAGCTCGACCTCGGTAGGAATGCGGCACCAGTGCTCGATGGCGTAGCGCGCCACGTGGCCGGCGTAGGCGGCGGTACCGCAGGCAATGACGATGATCTTGTCGATGGACTTCAGCACGGTCTCATCGATGCGCAGATCATCGAGGGTCAGTTGGCCTTGCTCATCGAAGCGGCCCAGCAGGGTATCGCGCACGGCGGAAGGCTGGTCGTGGATTTCCTTTTCCATGAAGGAATCAAAGCCGCCCTTTTCCGCAGCGGCGGCATCCCACTTGATTTCAAAAGGCTTGCCCTGTGCAGGGTTGCCCTCATAATCGGTAATTTCCACTTCGTCCGCGGTGATGGTCACAACCTGGTCGTTGTCCATCTCCACGGCAGACTTGGTGTAATCAATAAAGCCGGATACATCGGAGCCGAGGAAGTTCTCGCCCTCGCCCAAGCCGATAACCAGCGGGGAGTCGCGGCGAGCGGCAACAATGCGATCGGCCTGCTCGGCGTGGATGGCTAGCAGGGTAAACGCGCCCTCCAGGCGAGCGCAGGTTAGCTGCATAGCCTTGGTCAGGTCACCGGCTGCCTCGTTGTGGAAGACATCTCCCAGCAAGGTGGCAGCGACCTCGGTATCGGTCTCGGAAACGAAGTTATAGCCCTTGTGCAAAAGCTCGGACTTGAGCTCCGCAAAGTTCTCGATGATGCCGTTGTGTACCACTGCCAGCTTGCCGCCATCGACCACGTGCGGGTGCGCATTCAGGTCGGTGGGGCCACCATGGGTAGCCCAGCGGGTATGGCCGATACCCAGCACGGAGTCAGGCAACGGGCGGGCTGCAATCTCAGCATCCAGCGCAGCGACCTTACCGGCCTTCTTGCGCCAGCTGATATCTCCATCGGCGTACATTGCTACGCCAGCGGAGTCATAACCGCGGTATTCCAAACGGCGCAGCCCTTCTAGAACTACGTCGAGGGCGAAGTAATCACGGCCACCACCAGCGTGACCAATATATCCAACAATTCCACACATGGTTGCTGATTTTACAGCACAAGGGGCAAAGCTCTAGGCGGGCGGGGCGTCGGCAAGCAAGGCACGGCACCCCACCCGCTACTGTGCTGGGAAAACTAGCGCGATGCCTGTTCCAAAAGCTCCAAAATGTGGTGGTAATCCTCGCCGGTGGCTCGGGTGAGACCAAGCTCGCAAGTGCGGTTGGTCGAGGCGTGATACTGCGCTCCGATTGCCCTGACCTGTGCCGCTTCGGCGCGGGTGGCGGCAGCGGTAAGCTCCGGGTGAAGCATGCCGCGGTCGCCGGCATAGCCACAGCAATTCCACTCGGTGGGAATGTGTACCTCGGCCGCGGCGGCGCGGGCCACCTTTTCTACATCATCCATCATGCCCAGTTGGAAAGCAGAGCAGGTAGGGTGCACAGTCACGGAAGTCACTGGATTCTTTACTTCCAGCTGCGGCAGCAAGGTATCGGCCGTAAAGCTAATGGCGTCAATAACGGTGATACCCACCGACTCCAATATATCTTTAAAGCCAGCGGTGCAGCTGCTGGCGTCCACGATAACCGGCAGGCGCGCACCATCAGTAGCGTCCATGACGATATCGCGCACGCGCTGCTCCATTGCATCGTGGCCGGCCTGCATGCCCTTGGAAGACCATGGTGTACCACAGCAAAGCTTGTCGATGCCCTGCGGAACCTCCAGCGCGACCCCGGCGCGCTCCAAGAGCGCCACAAAGGAATCGGTAGCACCCTTGCCGCCGCCTTGCGGGCCGAACATGGTGTTCACGCAGGCGGGCAGATAGATTCCGGTGGTCTGGGCATAGCGATCACCTACGCGGCCGGCCAAGCGGCCGCGGGACTTGCCGCCCTTGCCCAACTCTGGCTGGTACTGCGGGAGATTATCGGCACCGATGAGACTGCGGCCCACATCGGTAACCTTTTTGACTAGCTCGGTGGGCAATAGGTGCGCGCCGGTAAGCGCTACCCCGGCGCCTTGGCTGACTACCTGCCAGTTCTTGGCGGCAGCACCCCACAGCTTTTGCTGCGCTGGCTGGGCTTCCTCGCGGCGCAAGCGCTTGATGAACTTGCCGGTATCGATGCCTACTGGGCAAGCAGTGCGGCACATCGAATCCACGGCGCAGGTCTCGACGCCCATGTACTCGTAGGCCCGATCTAGCTCAGCGACGAGTTGGCTATCGCCAGCTTCTTCCGCGCGCTTGCGGGCGCGGCGCACCACAATGCGTTGGCGTGGGGTAAGCGTGAGGTCGCGCGACGGGCAGACCGGCTCACAGTAGCCGCACTCCACGCAGCGGTCTACTTCCTCTTCCACGGTGGGATTGAGCTTGATGTTTTGGATGTGTGCATCGGGGTCATCGTCCAAGATGACGCCGGGGTTCATCGTGTTGGTGGGATCGCAGGCCCGCTTGAGTTTCTGCATTACCTCATAGAGCTCATCGCCGTACTGGCGGCGCACATACGGCGCCATGGCGCGGCCGGTGCCGTGTTCCGCCTTGAGATTGCCCTCGGCCGAGAGGACCAAGTCCACCATGCCCTCGTTGAAACCGTTATAGCGACCGATGGCATCATCGCCTTCAAAGCGGTCCGTAAGCAGGAAGTGGATATTGCCGTCCTTGGCGTGGCCGAAAATGACGGCATCATCATATCCATAGCGGGCAAAGAGTTCCTGCAGCGAAGAACAAGTATCTGCCAGATCGCCGACGGGCACGACGATGTCTTCCAAAAGGGCCGTCGTGCCAGACGGGCGCGCCTCTGCTACCTGGGCGTACAGACCCTTGCGGAAATTCCAAGCGGTAGTGCGCGTTGTGGCATCAGCCGAGAAGGCTGCCGGGGACTGCAGCGGCAATTCGCGCAAGAGCTGCGATCCCTTGCATTCTTTCTCCTGCAGTTCCTCTTGGGCATCAGCGTGATACTCAATGAGCAACGCGGCCTGCTTATCCACATCGAAACCGGTAATGGCCTGCGGCACCTTATCAAAGCCTTGACCGACGCGAATAGAGGCAGAGTCCATCAGCTCCAGGGTGGCCGCTCCGGTCTCCAAAAGTGCCGGCAGGGACTTGGTGGCAGCGCTGAGATCATCAAATACGGCCACCGTGGTGGTGGTCAGCTTAGAAATCGGCACCGTGCGGAAAACCGCTTCCGCAATGAAGGCCAGGGTTCCTTCCGAACCGATAAGCAGGTGCTCAAAAAGCTTGACCGGGCTATCAAAGTCGAGGAAGGAATTGAGACCATAGCCCATCGTGTTTTTCAGCTGGAAGTGACGGCGGATAATATCCACGGATTCCTGGTTATCGCGTACACGGCGCTGCAGGCGGATAAGCGTGTCCACCAGCTCCGGTTCCTGCTCCTGGAACTGCCGGTCTGCATCGGGATCGGCGGTGTTAATTACGGTGCCGGTAGGCAGCACAAAGGTCAGCGATTCCAGAGTGTTATACGTATTGAGCTCAGTGCCGCAGGCCATGCCGGAGGAGTTATTAGCCACCACGCCGCCGATGGTGCAGGCAGACTCGCTGGCCGGATCCGGCCCCAGTTTGCGGTTGCGCAGGCCTAGGCGGGCGTTGACCTGACGCACCGTCGCGCCGGGCTGGACGCACACGCGCTTGCCCTCATCAAGAACTTCTATACCGCGGAAGTGCTTGCGCACATCCACCAGGTATCCATCGCCGGAAGCCTGAACTGCCAGAGAGGTGCCACCGGAGCGCAGAGTTACCGGAACATTCTGCTGCCGGCCCGCACGGAAGATGGCCGCCACATGCTCGGCGGAGCGAGCCTCGATGACTGCCTTGGGGGTGTACAGGTAGTGCGAGGCATCGGAGGCATGTGCCACGCGGTCAATGACTTCGGTCTTTACCTCCATCCCATAGCGAGTAGAAAGTTCTTGCACATCAACGACGCCGGTAGTCATGTACCGCAGCCTGCCTTCCCAGAAAAAGAGTACGTAGTTGTTCACACATTGCACTCCCCTGCGCTTAGCGTCGCAAGTTAGGAGGGGCTTAGGAAAGCTCGCCGCCACACCCGCTCCTCGGCCGGATACTGCGTAGATTTTTCTCAGATAAACCCGCACCCTTTCCCGCCTGGCGGGTGATCTTCATCTATCCTGGAATGCGTGTCTGCGAATTTGAAAAAACATCTAGCAACGTTGTCGAAGCGTGGCCGCAACCGAGTTTTGGTTGGCGACCTTGACTATGCCGGAATCACCGGCAAGGTTTATACCCCCGCGGAGGGCCAGAGCCTGCCCGCGGTGGCTTTTGGCCATGACTGGATGCACAAAATTAAGGATTACCACGCCACCCTGCGCCACCTGGCTAGCTGGGGCATCGTCGTGGTAGCCCCCGATTCTGAGACCGGCCCCTTCCCCGACCACCGCAACCTAGCTGCGGATATGGAATCCGCGTTGCAGATTGCCGCCGGGGTAAAGCTAGGCTCCGGAAACATTACGGTCTCCCCGGGCAAGCTCGGCATGATTGGCCACGGCATGGGCGGTGGCACCGCCGTGCTTGGGGCCTTGGACAATAAGAAAGTCGCCGCCGTCGCCGCTATTTACCCCTCGGTCACCTCCCCCTCTGCGGTGCAGGCTGCCCGCCGCATTGACACCCCGGGCCTAGTCATCGGTTCCGGCCAAGAAGACATCTTCAATGCTGGCAACCCCGCCAAGCTGGCCTATAACTGGCGTGGCCCGGTGTGCTTCCGCGCCATCGACAAGGGCAGCCAGGCTGGTTTTACCGAGGATCGCCTGCGCAAGTTGGCCATCGGAACGGCTGCTTTCCAGTCCGGCCCTACCGAAATCGCCCGCGGTTTGCTCACCGGCTTCCTGCTGGCCACCCTAAATGATGATTCCACCTACGCCGCCTTTGCAGATCCAGAGGCAAGCGCGAAGAAGGTAGAAAGCCTGGTAGGCGAAGACCTGGCCGAGCGCGCCGGCGTAACCCGCGACGCCTAAGGCTTTAGCCCCGCCGCAGCACTGATTGCACCTGCCCCGACGCGTTTCGTGAACGCGCCGGGGCAGCGCCATATCGGGGCCTGGGCGCCGCTGCTTGTCGACGCCCCACTTGCCCCTTCTCCCTCCGTGCCTCCTGCATGGCCTTATCCGCGGACTTTTCTAGCTCGTCCTGCGCTTTCGCCAGCGTTTTTTCAAATTCCAGCAAGCGTTTAGCCGTCCTTTCCCGAAAGCTTTGCGCAAACTCTGCGAAGTCATTATTCATTACCACTGCCTTGCCTTTCGTGCCTTAATGGATGGTTCTTCTGGTGCGGGTGCCGCCTCCTGCTGTGGCGCTGGCGCTGGATCCGGTACAGGTGCTGGGTCCGGTGCCTGGCTCAGTGCTGGGCCCTGCTCAGGTGCTGGCTCAGAAGCCGGTGCCGGGGCCTCCGCTGCACCAGCGGCTTGGAGGTGCGCCACCTTTTCCGGTGGCGGCGTTGGCTCCTCTACCTGAGACAGCTCTGGGGGCGGTGTTATGACTCCGTCATCACCAGTCGGTTCAGGTTCAGGGCAAGGCTCCGGTTCGGGCTCTGGCTTAGGCTCAGGGCAGGGATCAGGCTCCGGCTCATCTACAGTCTCGGGTTCGGGTTCTTGCACCGGACAATCCAGTTCGGACATGTTCTCCAAGCACTGTGCAGCGCCTTCCACAATGAGACCCACGCCCACCAATGCGATTCCGGCTCCGACCAGGCCGAGGCTACCGCTACAGGAGGATTCGATCTCACAGCCTCCTGAGCTGGCTTGGCTCTTATCCACGCATTCTTCAGTACTCTCCGCGGTATTGTCTGGGCACAGAGGTTTCTCGCTTGTGCCCGGTTCAGAAGCGGGTTCGGTATCCATTTCTGGCTTGAGCTTCGGCTCTGGATTAGCTTCTGGCTCGGGACATGGCTCTTCTACCCGCTCCGGCTGTTCTGGCGGCTCCTGCGGCGGAATGATCTCCGCCTGTGCTGGCTTAGTGGTCCCTACTTCGCGCTCCGACTGTACTGGCCGCTCGGTGTTTGATTGCTCGGTGCACTCACAGCAGTGGCACCCAGCACCATGCTCTGATGAGGTCTCCGTGTGCATTTCCGTCTCGGCTGCAGGCTCCGGTGCAGGGCATGCCTCAGGTGGAGTAGGCGTTGGTGAAAGAGGCGTCGGTTGTGGCGGCTTGGAAGTGGCATGGTGTGATTCCGGCTTGGAGTCAGGCTCTGGCATGGGCTTGGACTCTGGTGGGCACTCCACTTGGGCAGGCTCGGTGGACTGCGGAGGCGGGCACTCTTCCTTCGGCATCGGCTTGGTGGGAGCTGGGGTATCCGGGCACTTTTCTACTGGTGCGGGGCAGGCATCATCTGTAGGCTTCGCCGGCTTCGGAGATTCTTCTGGCAATGGGCGCTCACAGACGCACTCACAGCGCGATTCGAACTCGCTATAACAGGATTCGATCGCATCATCGCGGTCGCGGCAGGTGCTGGCGATATTGTGATTTGTCTCCTCAATAATTTGCCCCCCGATCGTGGAAAGAATCGGGATGATGAACCTGGCTAAAGGGTGTTTGGTGGCGACCATGGACAAAATATTTAACAGTGGGATGACCGCAGAGACGAGCTCGGTAAGGGCCGTGTCAGAGACATCAACGACGTCAGCAATAGCGCCTGAGCACTGCTCCGCCGAGCTAGTCAGATGTGCGGCATCTTGGCGGTCAATGTCGAAGTCTTCCTGCACGCCGCACAGGTGCTCACGCATGGCGCCCTGAGCAACCTCGGAATCATCCTGCTGCAAATAGCCCGCTAGTCCAGCACCGCCTCCCTTCGGGCGATTGCCGCCCACGGCCGCAACGGTATTTTTCACCAAATTTTCGGGCGCAATGCCATCAACCGCACCGACTAACTCTCCTAGTAGATTCATCGGCATGCTGGGGCCCGAGTAGCTGCCCAGGCAGGCGAATTGGAATTGAGAAATAGCGTTAGAGTAGTCCCCCAACAGGGATTTTGTCAGCGTACTCACTTGCTGCCAGCCTCCCTACCGCGTGCAAAGGAGCTGCCAAAGGACTCATCAAAATCGGCGAAGGCGCGCACCTGTTCATGAGCGGCGTGGGCGGTGGCGGATAAATTATCCAACCTCTGCCCGCCGCGCTCATGGATGCGCGCCAAAACATCGCGAATGCGCTCACCGTGGCCGCCAAAATTGCGTCCGGCCGCGGCCACCGGAAAATCCGGCACCTCAGCCCGGTGGGCATCGCGTTGTTCGTCGTTATCGGCTACAACCTGCCGTAGTGCGGACATCGCCTCCACGGGGCGAAGAAAAACCTCAGACACTGGTGTATTCCCCCAAATCCATATGCGGTAAAAGTTCTCACCTTCATTGGACTGGGGTTTAGGCCAAATGGTTCCCTCGGATTATAAAAATCTTCCACACTAAGCGGTGACTCTAGACCGAAGAAACGATGGCGGAAAGCCTCCCTGCAACCTTGCGGGCCTGCTCCTTGTCCGCAGCCTCTACCATGACGCGGAAAACTTCCTCGGTGCCGGAAGGTCGCAGCAGGACGCGGCCGGTCTCGCCGAGTTCTTCCTCAGCCTGAGCGATGGCTTCTTGTACTTCGGGGGCATCCATGATGACGCCCTTATCAGAAACCGGCACGTTGATGAGCACCTGCGGTAGCACGGTCATTACCGATGCTAATTCCTTTAGGGACTTCCCGGACTTGGCCATGCGCGCCATGATAGACAGGCCGGTAAGGGTGCCGTCGCCGGTCGTGCAATCATCCGTCAACACCACGTGGCCGGACTGCTCGCCGCCCAAGGAGAAATCGCCGCGGTTGAGCTCTTCTAGAACATAGCGGTCGCCTACTGCGGTGTGACGCACCTCGATGCCTTGTTCCTGCATCGCCAGCTTCAGGCCTAGGTTGGACATCACGGTTGCTACCAAGGTGTTATAGCGCAGGTCATTATCATCCTTCATGCCCACGGCCAACAGCGCCATAATCTGGTCGCCGTCAATCACATTGCCCTCGGCGTCCACAGCCAAGCAACGGTCGGCGTCACCATCGTGGGCCAGGCCCAAATCGGCGCCATGCTCGACGACGGCCGCCTGTGCCTTTTCAATATGCGTCGAACCGCAGTCCTCATTGATATTAAAGGCGTTCGGCTCATTGTGGATAGCAATAACCTCAGCCCCGGCCGCCTCATAGGCGATGGGAGCAACCTTGGAGGCCGCACCATTGGCGGTATCTACGACCACCTTGATGCCGCTCAAATCCGTGGAGACCACTTCCTTTAAATGGTTGAGGTAGCGCTCGCGTCCGTCTGGCGCCTCCGAAATGATGCGCCCCAACTTGGTGCCAGTCGGGCCGTCTTCAGTGAGGTTTTCCATAGTGGCCTGAATCTTGTCTTCTATTTCGTCCGGTAGCTTCTTGCCGCCGGCGGAGAAGAACTTAATGCCGTTATCCGGCATAGGGTTGTGGGAGGCAGAAATCATTACGCCGAGATCCGCGCCATAATCATCCGTCAGGTAGGCAATCGCCGGGGTCGGCAACACGCCCACGCGCACCACGTCAACGCCGCGGGAGGCCAAACCGGAGGCAATCGCCGCATCCAGCATCTCGCCGGAAACGCGCGGGTCGCGACCAATAATGGCCAACGGCCGACGCTCATAGGATTCCCGCTGGGCGGTGAATACCTCCGCAGCGGCCTGGCCTAGTTGCAAGGCCAGAATCGGAGTCAGCTTCTTGTTCGCGAGGCCGCGAACGCCATCGGTTCCAAAAAGTCGAGTCATGCAGTCAATTATGCACGCCTGTGCCCAGCGATTGCATGTTGGGGCGGCCCTAGGCAGGTTTAACCCCCAACCAGTCCTTCCTTGTTAACCCCGAAGACATAATTAAGTGTTCCATTTCGGATGAAGTATGTAACTATCTAGTAAGTGACATTTCGCTCTTACCCTTTAGAGAGGAACTTCTCATGACGAGATCCCGCTCAATAGGTGATGACTCACTTGATTCTGCTTCGCAGAAGGCACGATCGGCTATAGCCAAGGCGGCTTCGGGCGAGCGCTCTATCCATCCTGCGCTCATTCCCGGCGTCAGCGTTGAAGATACGCGTGCCAATTTCAAGACGAATAAAACTGTCTTCGCAGTAGCACTTGCCGCGACCATCGCGATCATCGTGTGGGCGATCGTGGCACCAGAAAACCTGGCCAACACGGGAACCAACCTGCAGGCATGGGTGGTCCAACACTTCGGCTGGCTTTTCACGATTGTCATGATCGCGACTACGATTTTTCTACTGTCCATTGCAATCGCTCCCACAGGAAAGATCAAATTAGGTTCTGATGATTCGGAACCTGACTTCTCCCGTTCCTCGTGGATCGCAATGCTATTCGCCGCAGGATTGGGAATCGGGCTGGTCTTTTACGGCCCAATGGAGCCGCTATCCCATTTCTTGACCCCACCGCCGTATCTCTCCGATGTGGAACCAGCCAGCGAGGCAGCAGTCCTGCCAGCCTTCTCGCAAGCTATTCTCCACCAAGCTACATTGCCGTGGATGGTGTATGCGCTAGTCGGCGGGTCCCTCGCTTATGCTGCCTACCGTCGCGGGCGTCTACCGCTCATTTCCTCCCTTTTCGAGCCCATCGCAACCAACTCCAATAACCGCGTCATAGGAAAGATCGTCGACATCTTTTCTGTCCTGGTCACGCTTTTTGGTACAGCGACCTCGCTAGGAATTGGCGCGCTACAGATCCGTACTGGAACATCGATTGTCACCGGAAAGCCTTTGGAAGGCGACGGAATAATCATTGTGATCATTTCCATACTCACCGTCATCTTCATCATTTCGGCGATGTCCGGCATCAAACGAGGTATTCGCATTCTGTCGAATATCAACATGGGCCTCGTTATCGGCTTGGGCATATTCGTCCTAATTACGGGACCGACGATGTATATTCTCGATCTGATTCCAGCGTCACTGTTGCAGTTTTTCAACAACTTCGCTGACATGATGTCCGTTGCTCCCTCGCAAGGTGAGACAGAAAAAGAATTTGTTACCGCTTGGACAATGCTCTACTGGGCATGGTGGATTTCTTGGTCGCCCTTCGTCGGTATGTTCATTGCAAAAATCTCGCGCGGCCGCTCTATCCGCGAATTTGTACTGGTCATCATGCTCGTGCCAACGTCGCTGTCGCTGCTCTGGTACGTGATTTTTGGGGCCACAGCTATCAAAACTCACCTCGACGGACACGGCATCGAAATCAAAGATTCCGGTGAAAACGTCATGTTCGACGTCATGAAAACGCTGCCGCTTTCTAGCATCAGTACAATCGCCGTTCTCGTAGCAGTGGTCGTATTCTTTAATACTGCCGCCGATTCCGCCACCAATGTGATGGGCTCGATGTCCCAATCCGGCCGCCCCGTGCCTGCAACACCAATCTCCATCATTTGGGGAGCTGCCCTGGGCGGGATCTCCTTGGCGCTTCTTCTCATCGCTGGCCAAGATGCTCTAAGTGGTCTGCAGTCAATCATGGTGTCTTGCTCTTTGCCCTTTGCCTTTATCCTCATCGGCGTGATGGTCGCGTGGGGCAAAGATCTAGCACGAGATCCGCTAATGCTACGGAGGAATTACGCCACTGCCGCCATCGCCCGAGGCGTCCAGCACGGTCTGCAAGAGCATAACGGTGACTTCATTTTCGGCTCGTCTGCCGTTCCCGAAAGCCAAGGCGCCGGAGCAAAGATCGAAAGCGATGATCCGTACCTCCACGAATGGTACACCGAATCCGCAACGGACGAGTACCTAGCAGACCAAGCATCCGTGCGGGATCGGCAACGAGCTGAGCTCGAAGAATTCGAAGAGAAGCATCAAAAGGATTCGGCACACGAGGAATAGTCTCATCCACTTTCACTTTCACCGCTAAGCCCGTCTGGCCCACCCCGATTCCCATAATGTCCGCGGTGGCAGACGGGCTCTGTTTTCCTACCTAGACCTTCCTCCTAGGGCCCCAAGAAGCAACACGACTGAAACTCGAAATGACAAAAGCCGCCGCCTCCAAAAGGAAGCAGCGGCTTTCGTAGCGCTTGCGCGCGCAGTAGAAGCGAGATTAACGCTTGGAGTACTGCGGTGCGCGACGTGCCTTGTGCAGACCAGCCTTCTTACGCTCAACTGCACGAGCATCACGGGTGAGCAGACCAGCCTTCTTGAGGGCGGTGCGGTCACCTGGGTTGTAGATGTTCAGTGCACGAGCGATAGCCAGACGCAGGGCGCCAGCCTGACCGGTTGGGCCGCCGCCGTTGACGGTGACCTTGAGGTCGAACTGGTTCTCGCGCTCCAGCAGGGTAAGCGGCAACAGGATGTCCTGCTGGTGCAGCTTGTTCGGGAAGTACTCGCCGAACTCGCGGCCGTTAACCACGATCTGGCCGGAGCCAGCAACGAGGCGAACACGAGCGACGGCGCGCTTACGGCGTCCGACGGTCTGGATCGGGCCCTCGTGTACCGGAGCGGCAGCCTCAACCTCTTCGGTCTCGGCCGGTGTGATGGAATCACCGATGGTGTTGGTGAACTCTTCGGTAGCGGCGCTTGCTGCAGCGATGTCAGCAGCGTCGGCTACGTTGTTGTCGATGTTCTGCTCAGACATTACTGTGCCACCTGCTTAAACTCGAAGGTTTCCGGCTTCTGGCCGGCGTACGGGTGCTCTTCGCCTGCGAAGACGTGCAGCTTCTTGATGGAAGCGCGGGAGAGCTTGTTGTGCGGCATCATGCCGGCAACGGCTTCTTCGATAACGCGAACCGGGTTGGCGTCCAAAGACTGACCCAGGGTCATGGACTTCAGGCCGCCCGGGTAGCCGGAGTGACGGTAGCGCATCTCGCGGCCGCGCTTAACGGAAGAAACGTGGATCTTGTCAGCGTTGAGGATGATGACGTGGTCACCAGCGTCAACGTTCGGTGCGAACTGTGGCTTGTGCTTGCCGCGCAGCAGGTCTGCAACGGTGGAAGCGAGCTTGCCCAGCACCACATCAGTAGCGTCGATGACGTACCACTTGCGGGTGATGTCACCGCTCTTTGGGTGGAAAGTAGACAATTTGACTCCTTGAAAGTCTGTCTCGGAACTGCCGGCCAGCGCTAAGCATCCATCCACTCCCGTACAGCGGCCGGTGGAGACCTGCAGGGAGCGCTTCGCCAGCTGCTAGCCGACGAGCGAACACATAGGTCTCCTACCCTACTTGCTCACCTGCCCGAAAACCAAAACGCCGAAACCGGTACCTTCCGCGGCTCAAACGGAAGGTACCGGCTCGTGGGTGTGGACTAGAAAGGTACGACTTGAAAAGGTGGAAGAGAGGAAAAGAGGTATTGGTCAAAAAGTGCTCACGCTGCAATCTTTTGCCAAGACTGCGGCTGCGTCCGCCTCCTGCCACTCGGGTGTGGTCAGTGGCACCGCAAGCTCGGCCAAGACAGCCTGAAACAGTGCAGGCGGGGCGCGGATCTAACCCCAGCTTGCGGCGGCGCGACGATTAACGTCACTCATTGCATCATTGCCCTGAGAGACGGTCTTGGAGATGGTCGCGAGCACGGTATTGAGTTCCTGAGATGCCTTGTCCCACTTGGCCTGTGCCTGGTTATAAGCCACTGCGGACTCGCCCTCCCAAGTGCTCACCATCGGCCGCAGCCGCGCCTTCAGGTCTGCCAAGGTGCTGTTGATGCGACCTGAGGTGGCGTTGATATCAGCTGCGGCGGAAGAAATGGCACCGAATTCGTACTTGATCTCGGACATGTGGTGGTGGATTCCCTTCTGTGAATCTATAGGTTTTGGTCAGTGGACTAGAGAACTGTGCAGTGCGGTTTAGAGGGCGAGGCCGCCACCAACATTGGAGAATGCCTGGGCGTTTTCTGCTTCCACGTTGTCGAAGTTGTGGGCGTTGCTGCGGATATTGTCAGAGATAGAGGCCAATGCCTCGCGCAGCTGTTGTGCAGAGGTGTTGTAACGCTGCATCAGGTCATCGAAGGAGACCTGGGCTTGGCCTACCCAGCTTCCGCGCACAGAGTCGACGACTCCCTGCAGGCGGGTGAGCTCGCCTTGGACTTCATCATTGGTGTTATCGACTTTGCCGGCGGTGGCAACCATGACATCGGCTTGTGTCTTGAAAGTCTGAGACATAAGAGTGCGCCCCTCCTTAGGGCGGATGAGATTGTGTATATTCCCCCGAAAAAGCATCTGTGCTTTCTCACCTTTATTGGACTGAACTTTCTGCCAAACGGTTCCCGTCTGGGACAAAGTTTTTAAGACTATTTTTTGACCAGGCTTTCCGTAGCCATGCGGCAGGCTGCCTTTTGGACAGCATTGGAATTGTGGCGGGTATGGCACCCCACAGACATCTGATGCCCACGGTCTTCCCAGGTAGTCCACTCCACCAAAGAGCCGTCCCCTGGGTCTTCGGTATAGCTCAGGCGCCCGGCCTTATCGGTAGCATCGCGTAGCGCCGGGTCTTCGTCGACCTGCGCGCGGATTTCTTTAAAAAGTGCATCCGCCGGAACGTTAAACATTTCATCCGCCGCCAATAGGATACGCAGGTTCGGATCCTCCCCGGTGGCGGTAACCAACCCATCTTCTACCTTGGTATGAAACCCGGTGGGAACGACCACAGACATTCCCTCAATATCTAAGCGCTTTTCTCCCGGATGTAATTCATCACCACCCGGTTCTGCAGCACCCGTGGCACCAGACTCTGGCGAGTTGGGTACGGATTCCACCGCGGTATCGCGGCTCGGCTCTGCAGCGCGTGGTTGTGGGCGGGAATCACCTGAGGCGGCATCACTGTCTGCTGAATCTCGTGCGCCGATAGCCCACCAGGAAGCTCCGGCAACGGCAATAATGACCACTGCAATTGCGAGGTGGAAGATATCAATAGCCCCGAGCCAACCGCGCAGCCGGTCGGACCAGCTTGGTGTTACTGGCTCATCATAGGCTGGCGCTTCCATCACTCTGGTGGGAGAAGCTGGTTCCGCAATCTCCGTAGCCGGATGAGTAGGGGTTCCAAATGAGGTTGACGTAGCTAACGAGGAGATAGCTGGTTCTGGGTCAATGAGCCGCACCCCGGTGACTTCCAATTGCCGGCTGACGATGGTGGTGGCTTCCTGCGCAATGTCCGTGCCGGACGAGTCTGCCACCACGCAAGCTTCCACGTCGGGCCAGGACGGTCCGGCCAACTTTGAAATCTGATCCATGACCTGGCCCAAAGCCCAACCTTCCACGATGCCGGTACCCGGCAGGTCGTAGCGGTATACCGAATCAGGCCCTTCAAAAATGGTGACCGCGTCCAGGATCGTGACGGTAATTGGTACGGCGTTAGTCTCCCCACCGTCAGTGATTGGGGCGTCGGTGTGCGAATTCGCGCTGAGGTTGGTGGTCATTTACTTCTCTCCTTCTGGGTACACCACTTGGGCGACGCCAAGGTTTTCACCGCGGATGCTCCACTGACCGCGACCGGGTGGTTGTTGGCTGGGTTTAAGGCCAAAGATGGTGCCTTCGTCCCGGTCGGCGTCGAAAAGCAGCAACGCTGGTTGAAGATCGCGCACTGCAGAGAAGAATTGGCCGAAAAGGGCGCGGCCAATGCCACCAGACTTGCGAGCGACGATGAGATGCAAGCCAATGTCGCGGGCGTGCGGGAGTAGCTCCAGGAGCGGTGAAAGGGCAATATCGCTCAGCAGGTCCGCATCGTCGATGACTAAGTAGATATCTGGGCCCTCCCACCAGTCTCGTGCGGCGAGCTGCGCTGGGGTAATATCCGGGCCCGGCAGGCGGGATTCCAGTGTCCGGACAGTATCGAGAATGGTCTCTTGTGCACTTGTCTGCGTTGCGGCATAAGCGGCAACCATGTCTTGGTTCAAGGTTCCTAAGTGAGCCCGCCGCTGGTCGATGACCACAAGGCGAGCGTCTTCCCGCGCGAAGGCGCAGATGCCGCGCATTATCTGCGCCAAGAAGGTGGACTTGCCGCAACCCTGCGCTCCTATGGCCACTAGATGCGGCTCGCGCGATGGATTCCACGTCAGCGGATCGAGATCCCGTCCGCCGATACCCCAGGCGATCTCGCCGTCGGGAACGTTCCCTTGAGTAGCAAGGGCAGACGGGGTGAGTACCGCGGGCAGCATCTTGAGTTGCGGAACTGGATCGGCTGCGGCATGAACGCGGCAAATGTGGGCGATGTCCTGGTTTGATGTGCGAGCCAAAAGCATATTCTCTCCGGCCAAGGTAAGCCCGCGGCCCGGCGCGCTGGGTAGCTTCTGCTGCAACTTGCGGTCAATTAGCGAATCCAAGGACTCACCAAGACGCAGCTCAAGTCGGTTGGCTATGAGATCGCGAATGGCGGGGCGCATCGTGGTCCACCGCGAGGTGGCAATGATGACATGTACGTGGGCAGAGGCGCCATCGGCGACGATCTCTGTAACTTTCTCCGCTATGTCTTCAAACTCTGCATTGGAGGTGCCAATGTGGTGCCAGCCATCGATTACGAGGAAGGTTGCGCACTGTTCCGGGCGGCGAATAAAGCCGGCTACTTCGTCCACGATTCGCCGCACCTTTTCCCCTTCATCTCGCCCAGCAACTCCGGCAACGTGGGGAAGTCTCTCCAAAGACGCTAGCTGACCGCCGCCCAAATCGATGACGTAGAAGCGTGCCGCCTTGGGGCTATGCCGTAGCGCCAGAGCCGAGACGATGGTGCGCAGCGCACTTGATTTTCCTGACTGCGGGCCGCCGCATAGGGCCATGTGCCCGCCGTGCTGGTGGAAATCGATTATCAGCTCATCTTGACGTTGATAATACGGCCTATCGATAATGCCGACGGGAGCCAGCAGCGTCCCGTTACCTGCAACAGACGACGAGGCGCCCACGTCCGCTCCGCTAGACAGTCCGGGTAATGCAGATAGCTCAATGACCGGTGGTAGCGGCGGCAGCCAGATACGGTGCGCCGATTGATCACGCAATCGGGCTTCTTCTGCCGCGGCGCGCACGACCTCGCTAAGCACAGTGGTGGTGTCATCGAGAACAACCACAGGGCTAGTGCTTTCTTCCTCCTCTGCCCAACCTCGAAAGAACTGCACGCGGCCGCGGGCTGCGGCGGGTCCGTCCCCATGAGCTTCAGCTATCGCCCGGCGCGGCACGGGCCCAGAAACATAGGAGGCTTGGAAACGAATCAACGCCTCGGCATCAGACTTGAGGTAGCCCGCGCCGGGTTGGCCGGGCAAATGGTAGGCATCGGTCACGCCCAATACTTGACGGGATTCCGCCGAAGAGAAGGTTTTTAGCCCGATTCGGTAGGACAGGTGGGAATCCAGCCCCCGCAACCGGCCTTCTTCAAGTCTTTGAGAGGCTAAAAGCAGGTGCACGTGGAGACTGCGCCCCAAGCGGCCAACGGCAACGAAAAGTTCCGCAAAATCAGGGTGCTGGCCCAAAAGCTCCGATGACTCGTCAACAACAATGACCAAGGCGGGCAGTGGCCCGTGCTCGCGTACTGCAGCGGCGGAGGCGTTGTACTCGCTGACGTTGGCGAAGTTTCCGGCGGTGCGCAACAACTCCTGGCGGCGGTTCATCTCGCCGGCGATGGCATCGTACATGCGCTCTACCAGCGTAGATTCCTCTTCCAAGTTAGTAATCACCGCAGAGGTATGCGGCAGGTGGTCACATCCTAAGAAAGTAGCGCCGCCTTTAAAATCCACCAGTACGAGGTTCAGCTCGTCCGGGCTATGGGTAGCCGCAAGCGCGGCGACGAGGGTGCGTAGGAGCTCTGACTTACCAGAACCTGGGTTATAGGTACGATACATTAACCCCGTCTACGGGCAGTGGACGAAATACTGCGCGTGGTAGACATACTGATTGACGTGGGGGCTTAGGGGCTTACTTTTAACCCTGGGATAGGAAAACCGAAAATTTAAAATACTTTATGTACCGAAGTTTCTAAATTTTCCTGATTTGGTATGGAGAGCCGAAACCTAAGCCCTCAAAGCCCCTCCCCGATGCACTCGAGGCTTCTGACATCGACAGGTGCAGCATGCTACCAAGATTGATATTGTGACCCGACCCCACACAAACAACTTGACACGCTCTTTCAATCGCATCAATCTTGGCCTTATCAGCCGGATTTCGTCGTGCCACAGTAGTCATTCTACTGTCCATCTCATCATGCAGGTTAGGCGCCCACACACCAACCATCAGACACTCTCTTCGGAGTACCTAGGCATGGTGGTAGATCACCATTCTTCCCAACCCAACCGGCTGGATATCAGGTGTCTACCTAAAGGGGCCAGATCCCCACCTGTTGCACCACCACTGAGGTTGCCCGCAACTCGTCTTCAAGAAGAACATGCTTGATTTTTCTACCAAACTGTAGATGAAACGAAGAAGAATCTCACTGAGGGCGGCTATGGATTTGTTCGACGGGAAGTAGATTGCGGAACCTCTAAGTCAGGCCATGACTACCGTATCGACGGAGAAATCCAAGCAGGAGACCATTCAGGGTATGACGTTTCTAAGGAAGTGCATCTCCCCTGCGATGTTTAGGAGTCCTGTAAAAGCCAGGCAGTCAGTTCTTTTACTGCATGGCTTTTGCCTCCTGGATAATTAGCGTTCAATTCTGCGGACACAGATTCAAGTATTTTGTTGGAGAGTTTCTCAGCCCTATCGGAGCTGATGTTTCCGCGTAGATCATTTAGCGGTACAGAGAGCATGCCATCCCTACTCGGACGCATCCAATACGAGTGCATATCATCAGCGTAGATTTTTGGGAATGTTCCTGACACCTGGGACTCAAGAACAACATTGCCAAAAAATAATGAGGACAGTCGCTTTTCTTCCATAAGCCTAATTCTATAGAAATAATATTCTGCAGTTTGTTTCTCTAACTCTCACTCAATTCAGAACTTGTCTCTATCCATTGCCTTGCCTGGGGAAAAAGAAGAAACATAACAGCTACCACCGCAGGAAGAATCAAACCACTATAGTCTTCCGAAAGCACAGCAACACCTGCATAAATAAGTGATAGTGCTGTTCCTGAGACTAGAAAACACTGCACCAGTTGGTTCTTATTTATTAGATACACCGCTACTAACGCTGTCAGCACCACAAGTGCAAACAGAATAAGATGCAGTGCCTCGTGAGCGACAGAAGGATCTATCCACTTACTAGCACTGTAGGCACCGGTAATAGCGGTATATACAACTGCGAAGACTAGAACGAACACTTTTCGATACGACATATTAGCCTCCCCTTAGGAATACTCATCTGTGTACAAGCCAGATTGAAGACCAACGCTAAGACCAACAAAAAATGAGAGAAGTTAATACTGGAAGTGACTAATGATTATCGCTTGGGCGCTTCTTCTCGAATAGAGGCCCAGAGAAAACAAAGGAAAGAATCAAAAGCACAGTGCCAATTCCCACTATTAGTAAAGGAATGATAGCGCTACCAGATTGCTGCCCAGTACCTGCATCAGCAGCAGATACCCCTGTGCTAAACAAAAAAGCCCCAGCCGAAAGCATAGCTAGGCCTGAGAACCCTGCCAATAACACTGACCATAGTGCACGATTCATAGAATATGCTCCTTGTCGCGGGAAGTATGCGCCCGAACCATCGATAGGCTCGAGACGAATGCTAGTAGAGCACGGCAGCCATCGGGGAGTTGTTAATTATGGCTGTCTTGGCTTCTAACTTAGCATGTGAAGGGGAAACCTCGATAGGGGAGCTCTTACATCTAATTTTCGTATCATGGAAAATACGATAACTAAATCCAACCGTAACCGTCCCACCATCCCTCACTAACGCTTTGTCTCTTCCCCAGTGACAATTGCTTACGATCCCATCGCACTCAACGCGCGGGAACGTAAAAATCTTGTGGAACCACCAGCTCACCCAAGTTGGTTTGAAAACCGTGCGGATTTCACGGCAGTCCACAAAGTTCTCTACGTTTTTATCGTCTTCCAACTCTAGGTACCCTTTCTCAACAGGAATGGTCGAAACAGGGACCTGACCCCGGACAGTGGACACGTCGGGGGGCAGGCCCGAGCTTGGATATTTTTCAAATATATTACAGACGGGCAGCGTCGAACTTAGGTAACATTTTTCTTGGTAAATATACTAAGAGAAGGTCTATTTCCAACGTACTGTTGTCCAAACTATCGAAGCGCTACTTCACCTCGGGACTCACCACTAAGGAAATTGAACGATGAACAGACTTAATACAACTTCCAATGTGTTTTGCTTAACAGCCGTTCTTAGCCTCGGATTGAGTGCTTGCTCAACCAACCAAAATGATAAACCTGAACCTTCGTTTTCTGCTCCCCCCATTTCATCAACGAATGTACAGCAACCCGAAACAAGTGGCGATACAACGACGCCGGATGAACCTACGACCACAGTTAGTAGTGTCTTGCCACCATCCAATAAGCAAGGCCCTCATACTTCGATTTCAGCAGCAGCGCCGAATCAACCCAGTAAAAATAAAAAAGAGAAAAAGAATCCTCAGCCTCATAGCGGCCGCTCAAAGGCAGACTTTCCATATTACACCTACGGGCATACAGGTACGGCCCCTAGCACCGAAGTGAACCACACAACACCTCAGTTTGGGCGTGCTGTGTATGAGGCTTTTATCGAACACTGGATAGCTACCGGCGACCCACAACCCGAGTTGGAAGTAGTCTCACCGGCAGACGGGTTTTCATACTCGATGAGTTGTTCTGAGAACGTTCAATATTCCACTGTATTGTGCACTGGAGGCAGAGACGCAAAAGTTTATATATACCGCCCAATTGATGATTCGGTAACGAAACCTATGGACTTACAATACGGATAAACAGCATGGTTTCTACCCTAGGATGTGAATTTTGGTCTCTAGTGCAACCTGGTTTGATTTTATCTTGATAAAAGAAAATCCCTACAGGCATTTTGTCTGGTAGGGATTGAAATTTGGTAGCGGGGCAGGATTCGAACCTACAACCTCTAGGAGTGGGGGTTAGGGGGGTTTACTTTTAACCCTGCGCTAGAAAATAGGAAAATTTAAAAGGTTTGGTGTATCTAACTTTCTATTTTTCATGTTTTTGCATAGAGGGCCAAAATCCAAGCCCCCTAAGCCCCGCCCAAAGACACGCAATACGTCTGGTAGTACCGGAGTAGCCTCGGATGGTATCTATAGCACACCAATCCCTACATACCCCGCACCTAACGGCGGCGACCTGTGGCGAAAAAGTGCTCTTATCTCTTGACAGCGGGCAGGTTGCCCCCTATACTTGACATCAGTGTCGATTTTCCGTTAAGCAAGGGAGTCGGCAGGGATAACCCCGAGAACAATGCTTAAAATGGGTAGCCCCGACGGCACGAGCATGCCGTTTCTCCGACGATAAAAGTTACATCCGCGTAAGTCCTGGAACGGAAAGCCAGGCTGGGGACAGAGGCTGGGTAGGGAGTTAGCGCTCCTGTAAAGCAATGGCGGGTCTCCCGCTGGCGAGCTGTGCACGGTAATCAGGCCGCCCAGATATAAAGCCGGGAAAGCACCCCTCTCCGGATAGCGATTAATGCTGTCTGGAGTAAATCTTGCTTTCCCCAACTACCGCCGTAAAGGCTGACCCCCATCTTTCGTTCTATACCCTTGCCGACCTCACAGATATGGGTCTCGGCAGCGCTGACGTTCTGCGCGACAGGATTAAGCGTGGCGAGCTTGGAGCACACCTTATCGGCGGCACGTACCGAGTAAGCCGCGCCGATCTCGATGCTTACTTAGCGGCCTGTCACCGCCCGGCGACTGTCGAGGATTTCGTGGATGCCATTGTAGCTGTTGCGCCTGCTTTAAGTGAGGAGCAGCGTTGCCGCCTTGCAACTGTTCTGTCTGGGGGTGCAGCGGCGTGACAAATAAGAAAAGCGCCCCGGAGGGCGCCTCTCAAAATCTGAACAAGTTTGATTCTACTACCTCGACTGTCAGCAAGCCAGACTTAAACCTTAATTCAGATCATCTAGCAGAACTTCGTGCCTCTGCTATTAGCGATGAAACAATCGCTGCAACTGGTGCCTATACTGCGTCCACCCGCGACGAGCTGCCTGAGCCGTTGCGCTGGATTGCAGATAGAAACGACACCCTTCCGGCTTTGGTCTATCCAATGGTTGAGGCCGGGCGCGGTGTGACGTGGCAAGTAAAGCCACAACCTGGTTCTTTGGTGGACGAGGAGGGGCGACCCCGTAAATACATCTGCCCGAAGAAAGAAGGGTCGAATATCTCGCCGTCGTTTATCGAGCGGCGACCGATTACGAGTGCCACACGTCGCGTGCTGGTGGTCGAGGGTACGAAGCAGGCTCTTGCTGCGATGACCTGGACTGATGACACGACTGCTGTGTACTGCATCCCTGGTATTCAGACATGGATGGGTGGCGAGGACGGGCCTAACCCTGCTTTTGCCCGTCTTAAAGGGCAGTCTGTCTACATCATCCCTGATGCTGATGCTGGCTCTAACCGTGCTGTCTACGACGGTGCGCAAGGCCTTGGTGAACACTGTAAGGCGTGGGGTGCATCCCCTGTCCGTTTCGTGCGTATGCCAGGCCACGGGTCGCAGGGCCTTGACGATGTCCTTGCCACTGTGGACGATGGCGAGCGCTCTGAGATGCTTGAGCTGTGGATTCGCCAGGCGCAGGCTAAGCCTGCCAGCAAGATGCCGAAGCGTACTAGTAAGAAGCAGCGCAGCAACACTGGCGAGACTCGCAACGACTCGCGCCCGAAGCTTCATACCGACTTGCCGCCTGAAACGCTATGGGATCGAGCTTGGGAGGCAATTGAGAGTAAACATGCAGGCGTGACGCTGTTTCGCCAGGATTCTCGTCCTGTAATGATTTCTCGGCGTGACGGTCAGGCTGTCCTGGTGCCGGTAGACCGTGCAACGGGGCGGCGTCTGACTGCTGCTGCTTTCGATTTGGTGCGTGAAACTGACGGTTCCACCACTGTCGTGGCACCAATGGACAAAGATATCGACGTGATTTTCTCTCCTTTCTATACCGATAGTCTGCCGCCGCTGCACAGCGTGACGCGGTCGCCGCTGGTTACAGAGAGTGGCGAGATTATCACGCGCTCGGGTTACCACAAGGGCACGGGTGTCTATGTAGACCTCGACGATTCCCTTATCGGTATCTCTGTACCAGATAAACCAAGTGATCAGGACGTGGAGAATGCAAAGGTGCTGCTTGAGGATGTTCTCTACGATTTTCCGTGGGTAACTCCTGCTGATCGCACCCGTGCTCTCGGTGCTCTGCTAACTCCCTTGGCGCGCCCGATGCTTACCACAGCACCTATGCACGTGATTTCTGCCGTGCGCCGATCCTCTGGAAAAGGTCTGCTCACAGATGTTTTCCATCTGATCGCAACAGGCGAGACTGCTGCGGTGCAGGACTTGCCTGGTACTGAGACAGAGATGCGGAAGGTAATTGCGTCGAAGCTTTTTGCTGGTGCTGCAACACTTTTCCTCGACGAATGTAGCGTCGGTGTGGATAGTAAAGCTCTATCTGCCCTGCTGACAGCCGAGTCTTATACCGACCGCATCCTTGGTGAGTCGCGCATGATTTCGGTACAAAACAACCTGTGCGTGTACGCAGCTGGAAATAATATCGCTGTTGACGGCGACCTGGCCCGCCGTGTCGTACCTATTCTTCTCGACCCGAAATGCTCCAGGCCTGAATCTCGCAGCGGTTTCCGGCATCCTCACCTGCGCCGGTATGTGCGTGCTCACCGGCGTGAGCTGCTGGCAGCGGCACTGACACTAATCCGTGCGTGGGCTGTGGCTGGCAGGCCGTCTCCCCGTGTGGCCGGCCCATTCGGCTCTTTCGAGGGCTGGTATCACGTGGTCGGTGGCACCTTGGAGCACGTCGGGTATGCCGATCTCACGACAGACTTGGAGGAGATCCGAGCACGGTATAACGCTTCTGAGCAGGAAAACGCTGAGCACCTAGCGTGGCTCTATGAAGCAATGGAGGGCGACGATTTTCGCGCCTTCGACGCAGAATGCAAGATCGCTGACTCCCGCGACTATGTCCCTCTGCCTGAGGGTCTGGTTTCTTTGGACGAGGTCTCAGCACGCCGCCTCGGGCGTGTCTACTCCCGTCTGCAAGGCGCGTGGATTGGTGGATATTGTCTTGAGAGCGCTGGTGTAAAGCACCACACGAAGCTTTTTCATGTGGTGTGCGAGGATGACTGGGGTGGTGGCCCCGGCCCTGGTGCTGGTCCCGATAACAGTGTGCCGCCAGAGCCTTCTACGCCTGCAACACCTGAGCCTTCGGATACAGATAGTGTTGACACGCTGGTATCCGACTTGGAGACCGGCAGTGCCGATGACCTGCACGTGACGGATGACCCTGGCTTTGTCCGGCTGGCTACTTACTCCATCAATGGTGCAGAACCTGTAGCTACAACCGATATTGCAGGTGAGCTGCTACCTCTAATCGAGCGTGCAGGCGTGGTCGTAGGCCACAACATCGTCCAATACGACCTGGCTGCGCTACAGCGTCTTTATGGTCTCGATGTTGAGGCTCTGGTGAAGTCTAACCGTGTGCATGACACTCTCGTCATGGCGCGGCTGGCTGCAGGTGGTGCTAAGAACTTAAAGTACGACCTCAATGCTGTCGCGTCGCGTTACGGCGTTGGTGGAAAGTTGCTCAAAGATGGGAAAACAGTACTTGACGCGCAGGCGGAGCAGTTTGGTGGCTTCGACAAGATACCCACCGATGACCCTGACTATGTCAAGTACGCGCTCCAGGACGTGCGGGCGAACACTGCCGTATACAGCAAGCTTCTGCCTGAGACCATCGACGCAGTGGGCGAGGAATATCTCCAGCGTGAGCACGAAAAGACGTACGCTCTATCCGTCGTGGAAGCGAAAGGTATCCGTGTAGACACCGGTAAGGTCGAGGCTTTTTTCGCGGAGGAAGAACAGACGAAAAGCAATATCCGACAGTGGCTAGTAGACACTGTCGGTATGCCCGACGAAGGTACGTCGCCATGGGCTTCGGTAGATGGCAAGCAGGCTATTGCAGACTACTTTGGCCGATTCGGTGCCGAAGTGCCGCGTACAAAGAAAGGTGGAATCTCGATTAGCGGTAAGGCGATGCAGGAGCTTGCTAAGCAACATGCAGGCACCCCTGAGGTAGTCGAGCTGGCGACCAGGATGCAAACACTGCTGCAAGCCTCGACGCCTGCTGCGACGATTAAAAAGTATCTGCACGGTGACCGTGTGTACCCGTCTATTAAGTCCAGTCAGAACACTGGACGCTTGAGCACCAAAGATCCAGGTATGACGGTTTTCGGTTCTCGTGATAAAAGGCTTATCCGTCAACGCGAGATGATCCTCTCGGATAGTGCTGACGAGGTTCTTATCAGCGTGGATTTGAGCCAGATTGATGCTAGGTGCATGGCTGCTGGCAGCGGTGACGAGCGCTACTCAGAGCTATTCGCGCTTGGTCGTGACGCACATACAGAGATGGCTGTCCGTGTATTTGGCGATAAGTCCCGCAGGTCTGAGGCTAAAGCTCTCGGCCATGCGGCAAACTACGGCATGGGGCCAAAGTCGTTTGCTGACCATGCTGGCATCTCTGTTGTTGAGGCTCGGTCTCAGCTTGACCGCCTGCATCGTGAGTTCCCGGAGCTGGAGTCCTTCAAAGAGTCTCTGCGTAAAAGCGCCGAGACTCGTGGCTGGGTTTCCACCGGCTTCGGTCGCCGTGTAGCTGTCGCACGAGATAGGGCTTATACCCAAGCACCGGCTGCATACGGTCAAGGCACGGCCCGAGACGTATTCCTGGAGGGCGTTCTCAATCTCCCGAGGGAAGTCCTGGAGATGGTACGCATTTTCGTCCATGACGAGATTATTCTCTCCGTGGCGCGCGAGCGTGCTGAGGGGATTAAGGAGTGTGTGGTAGCCGCCTTTAAGGCTGTCGAGCTGCCTTCCTCTGGTGGGGTCTCTGTCCCTGTGCTCTCGGATTCAGCTGGCCCTGGCGACAACTGGTCTGAGTGTAAGTAGGCGGTTTGCATGCAGCTCTCTCGCAGCCCTCCCCTAGGCACTTTTATCGTCACAGAGACGTTAACAACGCAGGAAACACAGTACCCCTGGGAAGCCTTGAACCATCGGGGGCTTAACCCAAGTACCCGATGGCACCGAAATACCGCAACCTAAAGAAAGGAGTTGGCCATGGAGCCACAATCACCGCAGCCACCCCGGACACCTCGCGGCGGGTCGAAGGAACGCTACGAAGCCGAGGAATCTGCAAAAGGCCTTATCGCAGGTTTAGTCGGCCTAGACTGCGCCGACATCATTCGTCGTTCTAATCGCGTCCAGGAGATTCTCGAGGATCTTGCCCAACACGCTCCCGCAGAGGGCGTGTCCCTGGAGCAGCTTAGGGAGGAGAGGAAAAAGGTCGATGCCGAAATAGACCAGCTGTCACGAGAGCTTGACGAACGCGACAGGAAAATGCAGGGCAAGCCCAACGGCAATCCCCCGGGCCAGCCCGAGCGCAAGCCCCGTAACGTCACGGTTAAAGACCCGCGATTTGCCCCTCTTTTCCAGAATGAACCAGAAGAAAACGACACAGATAAAGGATGGGAACCAGAACTATGATTACGAAGTCTCAGACCGCTTCTGCGATAAAAAAGTTTGAAGCTCGCCTGGAGAAGCAGAAGCGAGAGGAAGCCGAATTGGCTGCGGAGTTCGAGGAAATTGAGCGTAGGTTAGGCAAAGTTCTCGCCGCCTGCGTTTATGAACCGTCGAGCAAATGGGCCGCATTTCTCGACCGTTCTGTCTGGGAACTGCTCGTGGAATGCGGCGCACAGGTGGCCCCCTCCCGCGAAGCGTCCGAGGAGGACGAGGGCGCTCATCGCGGGGAGGACGAAGGAGCTGATAAAGGCTCCGAAGTCGATTCCGAAGGCTCTACCGAGCCGGAGGAGTCGGAGGACGAAGAAGCCGATGAAGGCTCCGATGACTCTACAGAGTCGGAGGAGTCGGAGGGTTCTGAGGACTCCCACGGCGGGGAATACGAAGAGGCTGACGAAGCCTCTGAGGCAGATTCCGAAGGCTCCCCAGAGCCGGAGGAATCCCCCGCAGGCCCGGAGCAAACTGACTACTACGGTCAGTGAGCGTAGGGCCAGAGGGTCGAGGGAGAGAATCTCCCTCGCCAGCGCCACGAGGCACCGGAGGTGCCCGAGTGGCTTGCTGGCCGCCTGTTAGGGAGGGCCGTCTTTGACGGTGGCGAGTACGCCTGAAGATGCGCAGCAGATTCAGGGGGCCGACACCGGAGAAGCGTGACCCTCACTAACAGACTGTGGCCCTGGCTGCGTCAGCAGTCGGGGCCACCCTGCCACAGTAAGTATGGAATGTAGGAGGTGGATATGCGAGACAAGTTCTCGACATATTCGCGGACAACCGTGCGCCTCGACAAGGATTTGGACAAATTTGTCGAGGAGGTCGCACGGTTCGCAGGTGTGCAAAAAGCAGTCGTGTTCCGGGAAGCTCTCTATGTCCTCGCAGAGGAGGAGAGCGTGCTAACGCAGAAGCGTTTGGCCCCGGAGACGCTGCGCCGGTGGGACGAGATGAACGAGCAGCTGCGTCGGATTGGCATCAATCTGAACCAGCTGGCTCGGCGGGCGAATATCGACGGGACTGAATCGGTGTCCGAGTTGGTAGAAGGCATCGCTGATAAAGTCGATTCTCTCCGCCAGGAGGTGAAAGACTTTGTCCACAATCAAGATTAGCTACAGTCAGAACCTCCGCGCGGCGACGGTGTATGCCGTCTACGGAACGGCAGACAATGCCCGCAAGGGTCGGGTGCGAGCTGATGCTTTATGCACGGTTCAACCTAATGCTGAATCGTTCTCGCCGTCGGCGACATCTGGCCGCTGGTCTGGAGTGGACTTCATGGAGGCCAGTGTGGACGAGATGGAGCGTTATGCTCCGGCAGGGCGCACTGACCAAGCCATTATTTATATCCAGTCGTGGGCGAAAGACGAGCTGGATAAGGATGACCCGGCTGATGTAGCTCGGGCTAATGCCGCCGGTTCAGAGCTGGCGATGCGGCTGACTAAAGGTACGGGAGTTCCGTTTACCGTTGCCACGCACACCGACAGTAAAAGCGGCTGCGTCCACAACCATATCGTCTTTGCCAATCACGACCCGCAGACAAAGAAGGCTGCGCCGAGGGACATGCGTAACTGGTTTAAGTTGCGCAACGTCAACGATGAGTTGATGCGCGAGTTGGGGATGCGTGTCCTGGGCAAGCCGGGAGGCCGGCAGGGAGGCAATGGAAGCAAGCCGATAAAGCCGGAAATATCGCTACTTCCTGCCGAGCGCAGGGCACGCAAAGAGGGCCAGTCCACCGACTCGACGGGCCTGGGCGTGGATGAATTAACAGCAATCACCTGGGCTGATTTCGCTCGCAAGCGCATAGACGCGCTGTGTGCTGATGAACGAGTAGCCGATGCTGAGGACCCGCTGGTCAAGGCGCTAGAGGTTGCTGGCGACTACAACCTGTCCCTGAAAGTGCAGCCTAACTCAAAGACCGAGGGCGAGTCGTTAACCGTGGCCCTGGTCGATGACGACGGAGAGGAGGCCTATTTTACGAACACCACGAAGGCCGGGCGTACCCGAAAGCGTAAAGCAGCTAAGGCCGGCTCGAAATTAGGCCGCAGCTATTCGCTAGAGGGTGTGACCGAGCGCGTTAACGAAGCTCAGGCAGCTCTCGTTGCGCGACAGGAGGTGGAACTCCAAGCTGATGCAATTGACGATGACCTGGAGGCGAAATACGGCTCCAGCCTTCTCGATGACGAGGAGGAAGAGGATAACTACTACTCCCAGGAGGGATTTAATTATGGTCTCAGTGACCGAGATGAAACAGATGGCCCAGGCAGCAGCCAAGGGCAAGGCGGAAAGCGTCTTGAAGATCGTCAGCCCGCGCCTGGACAAGGCGGAGAGGGCTATCAAGGCGACGCAGGAGAAACTGAAGAGTCTGCCGGAGAACGCGGGGGAGATTATCAACAGTCTGCCCAGCGACTTCTCAACGCGATTAGCGAAAGTGGAGACCGAATTAGGAAGCGTAAGGGGCAAGCTCGCCGAGAACAAGAACTACGTGAGCAGCAGTCACTTCCAGGTAACGATGATGGGAGTGCAACAGATGATCACCGGCCTGATAAGGAATATCGAGGCACTGCCCAGCGGCATGGACGGGGTCAAGGGAACTCTACTCGAGCTAAATCAGCAGATGTCGCAGCTCGTAAAGCTGCAACGGGAGGTAATCAGGGCAGCACAAAGCCCCATCCAGCTCGACCGGGCTTCCAGCCAAGCAGTAGCCCAGAGCCTCAACAACCAGATGACGGCCAGCCTGACTACTGACCTGGAGCCACTGGTAGCAGTAGCGGTCTCTGAGGCAATGTCGAAAGAGTCAGAAAGCCTGCACAAGGCAGCAGAAGCCTCTAAGAAGGCCCGCAGCGCCTTGCTCCAGGAGAAGGAATCCAACGAAAAGCTGCTGGAGGAGATACGCGCAGAGCGCAAGCAGTATAACGAGGACATGGCAAAATCAAACACTCACTTCATTAAGGCCTGCATGTCTGCCTCGTGGATTGCAGCCAGTGTTCTCTTCGTTACTATTGCACTCGTTGCTGTCGGCGCCTTGGGGAAAGGGCTGCTAAGTATGCTCGGCATACCTGAAGGCATGGGTGCTCTGTGGAGCCACGTCCAGGAGGCTAACGGCATCGGCCCGACACTGGGATGGTTGGTGCTAACCCTTATCACCATAGGCATCCTTATAGCGCTTATGACCTGGATGCTATCCCAGGCTGTGCCAGGTATTGCTCATTTGGTCGAGGAATACCGTCGCAGCCACCCGAGGAAAGAAACAAACCACTAACTCGAACACATGCACTGTAAAAAAGCTAAAAGACTCCCACACACAGCGTAGCGGTTAACCGCTACGCTTCTTTTATGCTCTCTCTGGTGCTGTTCCGACCGGCTTTCGATCGTCCGAAAGGTCACGTCGGTGCCAAAGAACGACTTCAGCCCTCAGGGACGGCTGTCGGGCAATTGAGGGAGATCCCCGCGTCGTTGAGCGCTGCCCGCCCGGCGGGAGTGAGACGCACGGCCCGGGTACGACCCCTGCGGGAAAGCCATTCCTTATCCAGCAGAGTCTTGCAGATTCCCGTGCCGAGAGGGCCGGCGAGGTGGAAGCGGCGTTCGGTGGAGTCCATGCACGACCTGCCCGTGTCGAGCATCTTCGGGGGCACACCCCACTGTATGAACAAGCGATGACCTTGATTAGTGACCTGACAGTGCGAGTCGATGAACTCGTGCTCTTCTAGTTGTTCAGCCAGGCGCACCCCGAGCTTACCGGCGAGGTGCTGATAACAGGTGCGGCCTTCACGTAGGTTCGCATTCGCCCGTGACGCGCTGAGGCTGTGAGGAGTGGGCAGGGGCGAGCGGGCGACCACGCCAAGACTCTCGACCACTCGTGCGATGTCTTCCCCGGCCAGGCGAATGTAGCGGTGCCGGCCCTGCCGAATGTCGTGGACGAGACCGTGGGTGACGAGCACGTCAACATGCTCGCTCGCCGTCGACCGGGCCAGGCCCGCGTACCTGCCCAGTTCACCAACCGTCCAGGCCCGCCCGTCCATGAGCGCAGCACACATGGCCGCCCGCGACGAGTCAGCCAGAGCCGACGCGACTGTCGAGATATCCGGGACCGCTTCAGGAAACACGCGCGCAACCATGCCTCCAGTGTGCACCCGGAACTGTTCGGTGACGACCGAACAATCGCAGGCATAGTCTGAACTCACCAGATTCATTGCATCAGGAGACGAAGGGAGCGATCGCGATGAACGGGGGCCGCCAACGGCTACGCGGGCACTACGATGAGGCTTCGCTGGAGTCTCGCGTATGACCGCGCATCGGCGCACGGCGCTGGTCGCGACCCTCCTCGGTTTCTTCATCGTCATGCTCGATACGACCATCGTCAATGTCGCCCTCGCCGAGATCGGCACTGACCTCGACACGACGGTGGGCTCACTGCAGTGGGTCGTCGACGCTTACACCCTCGTGTTCGCCGCGCTCCTTCTCACAGCTGGGGCCGCATGCGACCGTCTCGGGGCCCGCAGGGTCTACCTCGCTGGCCTGGTGGTCTTTGCTGTGCTCTCGGCCGTGTGCGCCCTCGCTCCCACAGGCGGGTTCCTCGTCGCTGGTCGCGCCGTCCAGGGCGTGGGCGCGGCAGCGATCGTGCCGGGCTCTCTGGCATTGCTGTCGGCTGTGTACGACGATCCGAAGGAACGAGCACGCGCCATCGGGCTGTGGGGCGGCGCAGGAGGTGTTGCCGCCGCGATCGGACCGGTCCTGGGCGGAGCGCTGGTGTCGACGATCGGGTGGCGGGCGGTGTTCTGGGTCAACCTCCCCATCGTCGCTATCGGCTGTCTGCTCACCTTGTGGGCAATTCCCGCGCTCACGGGCAGTCGCGCGAGACGGGTGGACCTACCCGGACAGGTGCTCTCCGTGCTCACGCTGGTGGCAGTAACCTATGCAGTCATCACCGCAGGCGAACACGGATGGTCACCCTGGCAGGTAGCCGTGCTGATCGCCGGGGGCGTCTTCCTCGCCCTGTTCATCATCGCAGAGCGACGACACCCGGACCCGATGCTGCCGATGGCCTTGTTCACTCGTGCCCGGTTCTCCGTGGCCGCAATGGTAGGGCTCGCGCTCAACATCAGCTTCTTCGGACAACTCTTCGTGCTCTCCCTCTTCTTCCAGCAGTACCTGGGATACGAGCCGTGGCTGGCAGGCCTCGCGCTGGCACCACAGGCGTGCAGCGCCGTGGTCGCGTCACCGCTGGGCGGCCGTGCCGTCGCCCGGTGGGGCGCGTTCCCCACCATGCTCACCGGCCTGGTAGTCGGCACGATCGGCTTCAGCAGCCTCGTGCTGCTCACCGCAGAAACCCCTTACGTGGTGGTCGCGGTGTTGACCTTCACGGCTGGATTCGGGATGGCCTTCGCGATGCCGGCCGCGACCTCGGCCGCAGTGGCCTCGGCCCCGCCGGAACATGTCGGCATCGCAGGAGGAGTCATCAATGCCGCCCGCCAGACCGGCAGCGTCGTCGGCGTCGCAGTCCTCGGCGGAATGGTCGCCAGTGGAGCGTTCCTCACAGGCTTCCACACAGCCGTCGCGGTCGCCGGTGGAGTCTTCGGTGCCGCAGCGCTCGTAGTTGCTGCCACCATCATCAGTCACCTACAGGAGCCAGTTACACCTGAAGTTTAGAATCATTGTGTGATGAAGCACCATCGGAGGAGGTCGAAGAAGCCGCCAGTCGAACGCGTACTGTGCTCCGAAACTGGTAAACGCGAACACGAGCACTATGATGACGCCGTGCATGTAGCACTGAAACGGTCGCGACGGGCAGGGCCGCTGCGGATCTACGAATGCCCTCGTGCGGGTCGTGGCACCTAACCAAGCGCCCTGACTGGGGCAAACCACCGGCGAACTAATGACACTGTACGGGTCTGTCTCGGCGAGGAACGCTCCGGAGTGCGTCTTTCCTGGACGCTCCAGGAGTTTCGTTCTCATGCATAGGCAGCCGAGGCGCGCTGCAAGGCTTGTAGCCCTGAGGCCAGTCGCCTAGGGCTTTGTACCATGAAACTAGGCGCGCCAGCGACCATAGGCCATGGTCAGAGAGTATGAACACCGGTGACCAGATAGCAGGTCGCTTGTGTCAGGCAATGCGCCGGCGCATTGCCTGACCAGTATGAGCAACAGAGCGCGTTCAAAACGTTAGGGCGCGAGCGCAGTCCTTTCTCGCAGTCACCTATACTCCTCAGCCCACCAGGGGTATGCACACAGCGCTCATACACTAAAAGAGTCACACCGAGAGAGAGGACCACTGTGACGACAGCAAGTTATTTTCAACCCCACCACCAATGAGGAGTACTTCACCACTCCATGCTTCAGCACTCGCGCCGAAGCCTGGGCATGCGCAACCGGGTTCATCTTGGCACGCTATAGCGGGGAGTAGGACGCCGCAGTAAGAGGCAACCTCGCAGACGCCACGCTGAACAAGGAATACGAGTTTTACTCCACGATCGACCTACGCCAAGCATCGCTCTACGGCCCTCCAGTCTCGATCGTTCTCAACGACTAACCCCAAACAAGACAAACAAAGGCAGCACCCCTCGGGGTGCTTTCCCTCTTGCTGGTCGGGCTGCGCATATTTACCCTCACGCGTGCGCAGATTTACGCATACAGAGCTAGTTATCCACAGGGGTTCACCTGCGGGTTTATCTATTTTCCCAGGTGACTTATAACTATATCCCTGTAGATCTATATCCTCAGTCGATCAACCAACAAACCGTTCACTACGGGGTGCGGTTCTTGCTCCCGCCTCGCCTTGCGGCTCGTTGGGCTGCCGCCCAAATCAATAGATTTGGTTGCCACCAAAACACCCCACAACAACCACGGGCCTGACCCCGGACAGTGGACACATCGGGGGTTAGCTATGCTGCTTTGGTCAGTGTAGCTGATGTGAGTGCTTCGACCATTCCTGTTGAGAAAGGGTACCTAGAGTTGAAAGACGATAAAAACGTAGAGAACTTTGTGGACTGCCGCGAAATCCGCACGGTTTTCAAACCAACTTGGGTGAGCTGGTGGTTCCACAAGATTTTTACGTTCCCGCGTGTTGAGTGCGATGGGATCGTAAGCAATTGTCACTGGGGAAGAAACAAAGCGTTAGTGAGGGATGGTGGGACGGTTACGGTTGGATTTAGTTATCGTATTTTCCATGATACGAAAATTAGATGTAAGAGCTCCCCTATCGAGGTTTCCCCTTCACATGCTGAGTTAGAAGCCAAGACAGCCATAATTAACAACTCCCCGATGACTGCCGTGCTCTACTAGCATTCGTCTCGAGCCTATCGATGGTTCGGGCGCGTACTTCCCGCGACGTTGTGAACGCGGGCCTAACCCCCGGACAGTGGACACGTCAGGGTTAGGCCCTATGGCGGAACATACGCTATAACATATGCCTAAACATACGTCCCGCCATATGGCGAGATATGTCACGCGGGCCGGTGCGGGTAGGCGGTACCGGTGAAGGAGCCGCGCCCATGCCCCGCGTCTTGTGGTAGTTGTAGAAGAAAAAAGGGGGCGCATCTACTACCACTGCGGTATCTCGCTTACTCCGGCTTGCGCCCTGCGTTTTCTGCCCGCACACGCACTCCCACAGAAGCAGCAGTCAGAACAATAACGAGAACAACCGCTAAGCCGAGCCCTATTACATCAGTCAGCCACAAAACGAGGAGTACTAAAGAGGCAACCGCCAAGGCGAGCAAAACTCCGATTTTTATCTTCTGTACCTTGTCCATGTCCATAGCGCCATTATTCAAAATAAAACCAACCGCGCGGGAAGTTTTCCCGTTTTCGAAGAAATCTCCTCCAATCCTAAAAGCGCCCTCAGGGACCTGCTTTTCTACTTTATGCGCGTAGTGGAGAACGCTCGTATCCCTCTCGCGGAGTGATTCTTATTTCTCGGTAGGACTATATAAATGCAGGTAGAACTATATGTAATTAAACATATGCTAAAGCATATGTTGAGGCATATGGCGGGACATATGTTGCGCCATACGGCAGGCCTGACGACTGCGTATTGAAGTGTCCCAGGTTTTGTTCCGTCTGAGTAGATGGGAAAATCTGGAATATGCCAAGAAAATTTGACCAGGATGCGAAGGACCGTGTGGTCCGTCTTGTAGAGGACCGTATCTTGGCGGA